>JAFGEX010000219.1 GCA_016931355.1 bacterium | reverse complement strand
CGCCCACAACGTTCGGCCGTGGCTGTCGTCGGAACCGACTGATTCCAGCCAATGGCGCTGGTAATCGATAAAATTACGGAAGCGTCCGGTTTCGATATTGAAGGCGTACCAGATGAAAGCGAGGTACCGGGAGGCCATATCCAGGGCCTCCTCGTACCCCATGGCCTCCAGGAGAGCGCTCACGATCAATGCGCGGGCGTTATCGTCGATGGTATATCCCTCGCGATAGTTGGGAATGGTAAAAATGGCGTGTTGCAGGATGCCGGTTTCATCCGTCATATGATGCAGATGGTCCAGCTTGATGGGCGGCAATTCTCCGGCCCGTTTGTCCAGGGGTTTGACCGCAAAGTCCGGGTGAGCATAATGACGACGTTCCGCCCGTGCGCGTTCAAAACTGTCCATGTAGCGGCGCGCTGTCTTCGGCCAGATCATCTCCCTTCCGAACAGGTAGGCCTTCTTGCGCATGGCGTGACGCCGGGCTTCGTTGTCCAGAAGGTTGACCACCTGATCGGCCAGCGCTGCCGGATCCCGGAACGGCACCAACGCTCCGCGTCCGTCGGCCAGCATCTCCTCAGCGTACCAATACGGCGTTGAAATGATCGCCTTGCCGGCCCCCATGGTGTAGGCGAGTGTGCCGGAGGTGATTTGCGCGGCCTGGAGATAGGGTGTGATGTAGATGTCCGCCGCACTGATGAACTGAACGAGCTCTTCCGCACTGACAAAACGGTTGTAGAAAATCACTTGGCCTTCCACGCCCTTCTCCTGAGCGAGCCATTGCAGGGAAAGCCGGTACGTTTCGCCTTCATTCCGCACGACGTGGGGGTGGGTCGCCCCGAGGATGATGTACACCACGTTCGGGTGGCGGGCTAAAATGGCAGGCAGGGCGGAAATGACATTTTCGATCCCTTTGTTCGCCGAGAGCAGGCCGAAACTGAGCAAGACTATTTTCCCCTCAACGCCGAACAGGTCTTTATAAAAACTCGGATCGACAAAGGACACATCCGGGATGCCGTGGGGGATGAGATCTATCTTTTCCGGCAGCACGCCATAGACCTCTTGCAGGAATTCCACGCCGCGCCGGCACATGACCACCAGCCGGTCGGACAGTGCCGCAACTTCTTTCAGCACCTGCTTCTGATCGGGATCGGGATCGCGCAGGACGGTGTGGAGTGTCGTGACGATGGGCATCCGTAATTCGCGAAGGAGCACCAGAATGTAGCTGCCCGCGCGCCCGCCGAAAATACCATACTCGTGCTGAAGGGATACGAGATTTACATTGTTGATATTCAGGAAGTCGGCCGCGCGGCGATAGGATTCCATGTCCTTTTCGGTGAGTTCGAACCGAACGCGGGAGGGATAAGCGTAACCGGCCTCGATATCATTGACCGGCAAAGCGATGCAGGTCGTCTTGCGATACCGGGCGGCGATGGCCTCACACAAATCGGTTGTAAATGTGGCGATGCCGCACTGGCGCGGCAGATAGTTCCCGATAAACGCAATACGATTGAGGTTGGAAGGCGTTGGATGAGCGTCGGTGATGGACATCGTTTTCTCCGGAGGTTCGTTTTTTCTTGAAGGTTTTTTCAAGTTCATGATATTTCCCTGCAGTTGCAGTCTCACTATTGAATAACCATTAACCGATGGATAAACCCTTCGAATGATTTCCGCATCATCTTTGGCAGGCAACGGGCTGGTTTGTCTGCCCCCGGCGCTTCCCTGATTTTAAAGAGTCTATTGCCCTCCGCCTGCGTCTCTGCTGCAGCGGTATTCCTCCATGGCGGATATCCGACTGAAAAGATGATTCAAACAGGTTGTTCGTGGGCGTTTTAAAAGAGGCCACGAATGGGCTCGTTGAATGTTATTGATTTTTTTGATCTTTGTCAATTTTATTTCTATTATTTTTATTCGAGGGCCTTATCCGATGATTTGAATCTGACAGCGAGCGCATTCCCCGGGGCTTGCCCCGGGGTAAGCGAGCGAATATAAATGTCTTTTTCCCTACAGATCGAAGATTCCCCGCCGCTTGCGGCGGGGAGCTTCAATCTGACAGCGGGATCATTCCCGGCGGCTTGCCGCTTGGATTTTCAATTTTTAAAAATTGCAATTTGTTGCTTGTATTCAAGAATCAGATGGCTTAAATTTTCAAAATGACGCGTTTGATGTCTGTCTGTTTTTTCAATAAAACCGGCATTAAGAAGATGAAGATTGATTTTAAAGACCGCGATGCAACGGATTACAAAATGGGGGCTGTCTCCGTCAATACGGTCCACAGGCTGACAGTCAAACTGATGAACGGTGGAGGATGGTTCGCAATTTTTGAAAAATTAAATAGGCAGGGCGGAAGGCCGGTTTTTCAGGTCTGCGGACAGCAAGAACAACCGCGAACGGTTTGATACATGCAAAAGAGAAAGGTGCCGGATTGAAAAACCACATTCAAACGGGCATGCTGCTGGCATGGATCCTGGCAGGCGCAACGGTATTCGCCGGTCCCTCCGGTTTCACACTGAACGACAAGGAGTATTTCGAGCGGCAGGGCGTGCAGGTCATGGCCTATCAGGACATCTATCCGGAGGGCCATCAGGGGGGCGTGGTGATCATCATGCACGGCACGCGCATCGCCAGCAATGGCGATTTGCGTCTCGATGAGACCCCGGGTCAATGGCAGCCTGTTCCCAAGCAGATCAGCCGCACTGTTGAAAAAGCCGGCAGCCTCATCACAGTCAACCTGACCTATCCGGATTCATCCCGGAACCTGAGGGGATTCAATCCGATAAAGTATCCCGATTTTTATTTCAACTATACGGTCAAAACGAGGTCCGAGGGCGCCGCCATCGTGGTCACCGTGGACCTCAACAGGCCCTTGCCTTCCTTCCTGACCGGCAAGGCAGGATTCAATCTGGAGCTTTTCCCCGGATGTCTGTTCGGCAAAACCTGGGCAATGGATGATCAATCCGGTATTTTCCCGCGGCAGGCGAACGGACCGGGCATGGGCTGCAGGCAAGGCGAGGGGGCTGTGGCAGAACCCATGGTAACAGGCCGCAGGCTCGTGGTGGCGCCGGAGGATGAAGAGCTGAGGATGTCCATCGAATCGCGCAACGGCGAATTGCAGCTGATAGACGGCAGATATGCGCACAACAACGGATGGTTTGTGGTCAGGACCCCGGTCGCAGCAGGAGCCACGGTGAATGCCGTGGAATGGATGATCACGCCGCATGTGATAGACGGATGGATCGGCGAGCCCGTGATCCACGTGTCGCAGATCGGATACCATCCGGCGCAACGGAAGACAGCCCTCATCGAACTGGATCAGAACGACAAGAAACGGGGGGATGCGAAGCTTCTGAGGATCGGGGCGGACGGAGCGCGGCGTGTCGTGGTTTCACAAAAGGGAGTGGACATGGGGATGTTCCTCAGGTACCGTTATCTGGGTTTCGACTTTACCCATGTCAAGGACCCCGGTGTATACATGGTGAAATACGGGAACACGGTTTCCCAACCCTTCCGTATCGAAGCCGATGTTTACGAGCGGCATGTCTGGCAGCCGACGCTCGAATATTTCCTGCCTGTGCAGATGTGCCACATGCGGGTGAACGAAAAATACAGGGTCTGGCACGGGCTGTGCCATATGGACGACGCCCGCATGGCTCCGGTGGATCAAAATCATTTTGACGGATACAGGCAGGGGCCTTCCACGCTGACCGCCTTCAAACCGGGCGATGCGGTGCCCGGGATCAACATCGGAGGATGGCATGACGCCGGAGATTACGACCTCAGGGTGGAATCGCAGAGCGGCGAAGTTTACATCCTGACGCAGACATACGAGGCGTTCGGCATTCAATACGACGAGACCCTGGTGGATCAGAAAAACCGGATCGTCGAAATCCATCAGCCGGACGGCAAGCCCGACCTCTTGCAGCAAATCGAACACGGCGTACTCTCCATTGTGGGAGGATACCGCAGCCTGGGCAGGTTTTACCGCGGCATCATCTGCCCGATGCTGCGGCAGTACGTGCTGCTGGGGGACGGCTCGACCATGACGGACGGCCTCATTTACAGCCCGGCGCTGAAGGAAGGCGAAAGAACGGGGACTCACAGCGCGGTGCCGGACGACCGCTGGGTGTTCACGGAGGACAACAGACGCAGGGACCTCGTTACCGCCGCTCATCTCGCCGCGGCCTCGCGTGTGCTGAAAGGTTTCAACGATTCCCTGTCCGTCCAATGCCTCGAGATAGCGGAAGCTGTTTATGGCAGGCTCGTCAGGAACGCGGAGCCTTCGGGGCGGTCCGGAATCCATCTGGCGGGCGAATTGCTCCTCACGACCGCAAAAGTAGAATACAGGGATTATATTCTCAACAACCGGGAGTCCGTCGTCAAGGGCATCGGGGGCCTGGCGGGATTGCTGGGCGGCATGCTCGCAAAGATCAATGATCCTGCGTTTACAGAGGAAGTGACGGCCGCAGCCCGGACCTATGCCGAAAGGAATCTGAAAGAAGGCTCGGAAAATCCGTTCGGCGTGCCCTACCGTCCCCGCGTGTGGGGCGCCGGATGGGACATTCAGGATTTCGGGGTGCGGCAGTATTTTCTCCACAAGGCATTCCCCGAAATTTTTTCCGCAGAGCCCATGTTCAATGCGCTGAACTTCATCCTCGGCGTGCATCCCGGGTCCAACACAGCCTCGTTCGCATCCGGAGTGGGCTCCAGGTCCGCCATCGTGGCATACGGCGTGAACCGGGCGGACTGGTCCTACATACCCGGCGGCGTTTCCTCAGGCACGGCCCTGATCAGGCCCGATTTCCCGGAACTTCTCGACTGGCCTTTTCTCTGGCAGCAGCAGGAATACGTGATGGGCGGCGGAGCCACGAATTTCATGTTCCTGGTCCTGGCCGCGCGGGAGCTGTTGGACGGGACGGAACAGTGACCGGTCCTGTCGCAGGTACCGTATCTTGAACAATATTTGAGGAGAAACCGGACACTCCGGCGATCGTTCGCGGCTGATATGAAACGGGCCTTCGGCCTGCGAACCGTCCCGGGGAAACGGTTTTATGTCTGCCGGCCGGGGTTCATGTTTTTCGTCCCGTCGGTCATATAAAAAACAATTGATTCCATCAAATAAAATCATTTTATTAACTTAATCAGGAATTTTTGAAATTTCCGGACATTTGTATATTGAATCTGCCGGCGGGCGCATTCCCCTTAGGCTTGCCGCGGGGAAAGCGAGCGAATCCCAAAAGTATTCTTCCATACCATTCGAAGATTCCCCGGCAGCTCATTGCCGGGGAGCTTCACTTTTTTAAAGAGCAACAATCGATCATCTTAAAAAGGAGGAATATCATGTCCGTGGCAAAAATTTCGGAAATCAGCGCAACGTCCAACCAGAGTTTCGAAGACGCGATCCACCAGGGTATCGAGCGCGCGAATAAAACGCTGAGGCATGTCAAGAGCGCCTGGATCAAGGAGCAGCATGTCCGCATCGACAAGGGACGCATCACGGAATACCAGGTCAACATGGCCGTGACTTTCGTGCTCGACGACTGACCGGCGCAGGGTCGGGCCCCGCCCGTTTTAGGGATCATGGGAATGCGGATATTCCTGCCCCGCCGTCCGGATAAAAGACTCCTGCGGCTTTATTCCGGTTGACGTCGCCCTGCACTGCAATCGCCTGTGTTGATAATGTCCCGGCCGGTAAAATACAAAGAGGAGGCAAAAAATGAAAAAAACATTATTGGCTGCAATCACCCTGCTGCTCGGTTTTTGCCTCGCTTTCGCCCAGGAGGACATCACCGTAGAGGCGCTGGATTCAACGGCTGCGGAGGGCCTGGACCTGGAGGCGGTCGGTGAATTGTTCAAGGATTCGAAGAATCTGGAAGAGTTTGAGAAGGCTCTCAATGATCCCGACACCGGGATCAACAATCTCGATCTGGACGAGAACGGAGAAGTGGATTTCATCCGGATCGTCGAGGAGGCTGAGGGTGATGCGCGCGTGATCATTCTGCAGGTGCCGCTTGCAGAGAATGAATTTCAGGATGTGGCGACCATCGAGATCGGGAAAAAAGGCGAAACCGGATATGAGATGCAGGTCCATGGAAACGAGATCCTCTACGGACCGGACTACTATATCGTCCCGGGCCCCGTCCGGATCCATGCATGGCCGGTCATCGCCTGGATGTACAGGCCGGCCTACAGGCCGTACAGGTCCGTCTACCGTTTCGGATTCTTCCCGGCCTGGTGGAAACCGTACCGCCCTGCAACGGTCGCCGTGTACCGGACACGGGTGGCCAAGAGAAGGGGGACGACTTTCACGGTTGTCAGGACCACCCGGGTGAGACCCGCGGCCAAGGTTCATTACAAACCGCATTCTTCCGTCCTGGTCAGGAAAAAGACGACGGTCACAAGAGTGAAGGGAGACCCAAAGACGACAGTCAAGAGAACAACCGTCAAGAAGAAAAACATCAAGAGAAGGTAAAACTCGCCGGAGAATCAGACCTGTTTCCTGATGGAGACTAAACACCCGCTTCAGCGCCATCCGGCATGCGGAGAGGCAGGCGTGGCGGAATGACATGCAATTGAGACCTCATCACATTCTGGACATCGTTTCAGGCTGCGGTCAGGGGAAAACCTTTCAGCCGCATGCTTACGGCCATTCCCTGCATCTCGTGGCCCAGAGGCTGCTGTTTGACCTGGACATGGAGATCAGGCTCGCACTCGGCGCGGATGCGGTTTGCGAGGGATGCAAACACCTGGATCCTGACGGCAGATGCAGGGACGTACTGGCCCAGCTCCATCCTTCCCCGTCCAAGCAGGCATACAACGATGTTCTGGACTGCAGGCTGCTGGATCTGCTTGAAATCGAACCGGACAGCGTCATGACCGTCCGTCAATTTCTTGAGAAGGTCAATGAGAAGGTGCCCGGGATCGAGAGTATCTGCACCCATCCGAAGGAAAACCGGGAAGAACGGCTGGAAGGTCTCGTGAAGGGATTGATCAGACTGGGAATCCGGAAACACCCGTGAGAGGATGACCAAAAGCAATCGAATGTCCGAATGGAAGTTTCCCGGCGGCTCGCAGCGGTGATTTTTGGTCCGCAGTGTAAAAGGCATTGTCACCTTCTTATCTGCCTCATCAGCAGCACATCAAAACAAGGAGATGAAATGAAAAAACCCCAACTTTTTTTGGCTGCCGGGCAGATCGCCCTTGCGGTCAGCATTCTTCTGGGCCGTTTCGTGAAAGACAGCGCATTCGTCTCCTTCAGCATCGGCTTACTCACAGGCCTTTCTTTGGTGTTCAACCTTGCATTTCTCATCAATTACCGGAAAGAGAAGTCCAAGTGATGCCGGACGAGGCTTCTATCGACAGACGGGTGAAAGAACGGATCGATGCTCTGGGGTTGAAACCGCATCCGGAGGGGGGGTATTACCGCGAAGTGTTCCGGTCGAAGCATCTCGTGAAACCCATGGACCGGCGTGAAGAGAGGAGCGCACTGACGGCGATTTATTTCCTGCTGGCAGCAGGTCAATGCAGCCGCTGGCACCGCGTTTTATCGGACGAGGTCTGGGCTCACCTGGAGGGGGACGCGATCGAGCTTTTCTTTTTTGAAGAGCAGGGCAGGCGTTTGGGCAGGATACAGCTCGGGCAGCATCCTGTCCCGGATACTACGCCGATGCACACCGTTCTTGCGGGCGTGTGGACTGCAGCCGTGCCCAAGGGGAAGTATTCGCTCGCAGGCTGCATGGTCGGTCCGGGGTTCGATTTCGAGGATTTCAGGCTTGCAGCGGACGATCCGGACACTGCGGAGCTCATCCGGAGACAGGGGCCTGAATTTGGCCGATACCTGTAGCATGCGGTGAATCTGGTAGTTCAATCACCTCCGGGAGGATTTTTTTCTTCGAAATCTGTGGAAGTATCGGTTTCAGAGAATAGATGGAAATAGATAGTACTCCCGGAGGTGATCAGATTCGCCCGCTGACAGAATCATTCCGGCCTGAAACAAGGGATCAACAGACATATCCGTAAAAGGAGGACAAATGGAGAAAGAAAGTTGCTGTCCAAAGTTCGTACCCGCGCCGTGGGACGGAAGACTTTTTGAGTGGAAGGACAAAAAATTCGTCAAGGACAGGGTTTTCACCCTTTTTAACATGCCTGTCAATTTCAGCGCGGTCATGAAAAGACTGGACGCGAAGATCCGGAAAGGGGGAGGGACCGCCCCCGGCGGCGTGTGTCTGTCGGACCACACTTCGAAATGGAACATGGATGTTTATCTGGCTGTGGACAGGGACATCCCCGGCGCGGAAAACACCACCATCAGCGGAAAATTTTTCAGCAAGGTCTATGAGGGGCCGTTCAAGGATACGGGCAAATGGTGCAAGGACTTTGAGGCCCTGGCCGCCGCGAAAAAACTGAGTGTGAAAAAATGGTACATGTGGTACACGACCTGCCCGAAATGCGCCAAGAAATACGGGAAGAACTATGTCGTGATCCTGGGGCAGGTTTAATTGAAGCTGGACTGCAGCATCATCACAGAATTGCAGCTCCCCGGCAGCAAGCAGCGGGGAATCTCCGATCTGTAAGGATGAAAATATTCGGATTCGCCCGCTTTCCCCGCGGCAAGCCTAAGGGGAATGCGATCGCTGTCCGATTCAAGGTCACGAGAAACGGGGTCACGCGCGCGTTGTCGCGGATAGTCTTGAGAATCGGTCATGCAGTCAAAGCAGACTGAAATCATCGCCACCATCGGGCCTGCATCAATAGGACTCCTGGACAAACTATACGGTGAAGGAATGAACGGCGTGCGCATCAACAGCTCGCACGGCACCCGCGATTTCCATCAATCCGTCATTGAGGAATCGAGGAAAGCGAATCCCGGCGGAATCGTTGTTTACGATATCAAGGGCCCCAAAATCCGGCTCGGCGACATTCCGGAACCGCTGCCGGTCAAGGCGGGGGACCACATCGTGCTGAGGACGGATATTCCGAAGCCGGATGGATCGGATTATCCTGTGGTGCATTCCCTGTCCGAAGGGATCCCCGTGACGTTCCATGAACTGGATCAGTACGTCAGGCCAGGGCACAGGCTGTTCATCGACGATGCCTATGTCGGGCTGGAAGTCCTGGACTCGGCGCCCGGAGCAGTGACCTGCAGAGTGATATACGGGGATGTCATCCGTCCCCGCAAGGGATTGAACCATCCTGATACGGTCATCGGCTATCCGTACACCATGCCGCAGGACCTTCCGGATCTGAATTTTGCCCTCGCCGGCGGAGTGGACTTCATCGCAGACTCGTTCACACGCACCGGGGAGGATGTGCTTGAGCTTCGGAAACAACTGGAAGGCACGCCCATACGCATCATTTCCAAGATCGAGAATCCGGAAGGATTGGACAATTTCGACGAAATCCTCAGGCACACGGACGCGGTCATGATCGCGCGTGGAGATCTCGGTGTCGAGATCGATCCCTGGATTCTGCCCGAACAGCAGAAAGTGATGATCGAAAAATGCAACCGGGCCGGAAAGCCGGTCATCACTGCGACGCAGATGCTGGAGTCCATGATCGACAACCCGCGGCCCCGCAGGTCGGACGTGAGTGACATCGCGAACGCGATTTACGACGGGACGGACGCGCTCATGCTTTCCGGCGAAACATCCATCGGCAGGTACCCGGTCGAATGTGTCCGCATGATGGCAAAGATTGCGGCGTTTGTCGAAGCCACGGAACGATACCGGGCGAAGAAACAATTGATCCGCACGCTGAAGAATCTGACCGGCAGGTAAGATCGAAATTTGCAGATTGAAACTCCCCGCCGCAAGCGGCGGGAAATCTTCGATCTGCAGGGGGAATGACATTTCTATCCGCTCGCTTGCCCCGGGAAGCGGCCCGAGCATTCCGTGCGGCATGCCCTTGGGAATGTGCTTGCTTTTAGATTGAAGCTCCCCGCCGCAAGCGGCGGGGAATGCGCTCGCTGTCAGATTCATAAATTATAATGATTGGATCATCCGGATACTGCTTTTCAAACTCCATCTCGGACTCCGAATTCATCCGGCTGGAAGAACGGATGTGACTCCGGAGAAACTCAAGAGGCTGTAGATGCCCGGTGACAGGCTGCAGCTAATCGTTTCCATGGGCTCCTACATGGTGCTGGTGATACTCATTGGGCTGCACTATGCGAGGCGCGCCAATGAGAGCAGCCGGAACTTTTTCCTGGGAGGCAGGGCGATCGGTCCGTGGGTCACGGCTTTCAGCGCAGAGGCTTCCGACATGAGCGGATGGCTCCTGATGGGGCTTCCGGGCGTCGCCTACTGGTTCGGATTCGCAGACGCCGCATGGACCGCGATCGGGCTGGCCATGGGCACCTATGTCAACTGGCTTGTGGTTGCAGGAAGACTTCGCAACTATTCCGCGATTGCCGGAGATTCCATCACCATCCCGGATTTCCTCAGCAGCCGTTTCAGGGAAAAGAACAAGGTTATCATGACCCTTGCGGCATTGTTCATTTTGGTCTTTTTTACGGTTTACGCAGCAAGCTGTTTTGTGACCGTGGGCAAGCTGTTTCATGCCCTGTTCGGCATCCCGTATCAATCCATGATGATCCTGGGCGCGGTTTTCGTGCTGTTCTACGTGGTGATCGGCGGATTCCTGGCGGAGAGCGCGTCCGATTTCATGCAGGCGGTCGTCATGATAACGGCTCTGGTGACGGTTTTGATGGCCGGCGTGCTGTGTGCAGGAGGCATTTCGAATGTGGCGGACAACATCCGGCGCATCCCGGGTTTTTTCGATTTCTTCGGCATCGCCCGGCCCGTTGTCTCCGAAGGTGTGCAGAAAACCGGCCCCGACGGGCAGCCCCTTTTCGGGCAGGCCGGCCCGTACGGTTTTCTCACCATCCTGTCGACACTATCCTGGGGACTGGGCTATTTCGGTATGCCGCAAGTCCTGCTCAGGTTCATGGCCATCCGCAATCCGGGCGAACTCGGGAAATCCAGAAGAATCGCGATCACGTGGTGCGTCGTTTCCCTCGGAGCAGCGGTTGCCATAGGCCTGACCGGCAGGACGCTTTATCCGGCCGCCCTGCTCACCCAGAGTGCGGCGGAGAGAGTATTCATCGAAATGAGCAGGAACCTGCTGCCTCCCCTGATCGCGGGGATCGTCATGTCCGGCATACTGGCCGCGACCATCAGTTCCTCGGATTCCTATCTGTTGATCGCCACCTCGGCGTTTTCAAAAAATATTTTCCAGGGACTGTTCAAGAAAAACGCGTCGGACAGAGAGGTCATGCTGGTGTCCAGAGGCATCATGCTTTTTATAGCCGTTCTCGGCATTTTCATCGCCATGGATGAGAGCAGCGTGATCTTCAACGTGGTCTCCTTCGCCTGGGCCGGTTTCGGCGCAACCTTCGGGCCGGTCATGCTGTTTTCGCTTTTCTGGAAGAGGACGACGAGAAGCGGGGCGATTGCAGGCATGATGACCGGTGGTATTACGGTTTTCGTCTGGAAAATGCTCATCCGGCCGGCCGGCGGCTTTTTCGGTATCTATGAATTGCTGCCTGCGTTTCTGTTGTCCAGCATGGCGATCCCGTTTGTGTCCATTTTGTCAAATGGACCCTCTAAGACCATTTGCGATGAATTTGAACGCGCTCGAAGGTCTTCCGCGGCGTGAGCCTCCTTTTGTTTTGAAAACCGACGGGCAGGCAAAATCCTTGTTTATCCCCGGGATAATTTTTATATTTCGCAGAGCGGAAGAGCATCCGTTTGCCGGGAGGATCGATCGGGATTGGATGCGCCGGCCTCCGTGATGAAACGGAAACAAGCTTTTATCCAACGAATAAGGGGTACTATGGGGAAAAAGGAATTGCTGGGCAAGTACATTCAGGGCGTCGAAATTCTGTCCGCCAAGATGAAGCATGTCACGGACGACATGCTCGTTTTTAGACCGGACATCGAGGATGCGTGGACCATCAAGGAACACATCATCCATCTCGTGGACAGCGAGATCAACGGTTTCATCCGGCTCAAGTCCATCATCGCGCAGCCCGGATCCACCTGTTATGTGATGGACGAGGACAACTGGACGAAAAACATCCGGAGAAAAAACGAGGACGTCAAAAAGTATCTTGCCGTTTTCAAGCTGATCCGGGAGATGGCTTTCGACCTGCTGATCGACGAGGACGAGGGCAACTGGGACAAGGATTATTTCATCAGGCCGTACAAGGGTGAAATCGTCAACGTGACCATTGAAAAATGCCTGACTATCTACATCAACCATCTGGATTTTCATTTGAAATACATGGACAGGAATATCGACGCATATAAAAGAAAGAGATGAATCCGGCGGCGGGCGCATCCCCCGCCCAAATGACTGCTGGGCTGGTCCTCGGCTCACCCGCCCGGCATGAGTGCGGGCGAACTGCGGAGTGCCTGGATCCGACGGCGCGCGAGAGAGCCCCGTTTTCATCATCGCTGCATTCCGATCCGGTTCCCATCCACAGGCGGTTTTACTTGGACCGGCTGATCAAGTAACAGAGGGACATCTGCAGACAACCCATGGAGGGATGGAAACATGATTCTCGACCTCACCCTGCTGGCGCTGATCCCGTCTCTTCTCGTTTTCTTCTTTTTCTTCCTTTCAGATAAATACGAGAAGGAACCCCTTTACAAGCTGTTCGCCTGCTTCCTGCTGGGCACGGCAATCACGGTTCCTGCGGGGATCATTGAAACCCTGGTGCAGCGATCCTTTCATGGACGCTTCTCCGGGCCCGGCTGGGAGGGAATGTTCAATATCGTGCTCATGGCCTCCCTGGTCGAGGAGGCTGTCAAGTTCCTCGCGATCGTGCTTTTCGTTTACAGGTCCCCGTATTTCAACGAGCCCTTCGACGGGATGATCTATTACGTGGCGGTCGCCACGGGATTCGCCATTTTCGAGGATTTCAACTACATCCTGGCAGGATCGAGCGGCAGTTTCGTCTCAGGACGCGTGACGGATATGCACGCCTTCTATTCGCAATCCCTGAAGATCGCGGCCATGCGGTCTTTTCCGTCGCACGCGTTTTTTGGAGCGATCAGCGGGTATTTTATTTCAAAGGCAAAATTCGGTCCGAAGAACAGGCGGGCGCTCCGGCTGGGCCAGGCCTTGCTTGCGGGCATGCTGTGCCACGGTCTGTTCAATTCGATCGCCTTGCTGTCCCGGCACCAGGTTTATCTGAGGCTTGGATTTTACCTGACCGTTTTGCTGCTCGTCATCCTGCGGATGGGCAGAAAGCTGACCGGCCTGTCCCCCTTCCGGAAAAAGCGCTCTCAAATGTCGCCGGAAGAGTACAGCGAACTGCTGGAAAGCCGGGAATACAGCAAGGGGAACTGGACCATGCTCCTGATCTTCGCCTTCATTTTTCTGGGGTGGCTGGTTCTCCTGATGTTCGTAAATGTGGGGTTGATGCAAATACTGTTCTGAGACGGGATGAGCCGGTTTGCCCTTGCCTTTCGCTGCGTTTGCAGTTAACTTGAGTCGGACGGCATCCCGCCGGCCGGTCGAGCGACAACATGGGGACGTTTCATGAAAAGCGTTTTGAAAAAGATTTTTCCGAAAAAGGCCAGAAGAAAAATCCAAAATCTGCTGCAGGTCGAACGGCGGTACGCGAAGCGCCTGGCCGCCACCTCAAAGCGCGTGGACATCTGCGCGGCTCAGGTGGCCCATAATTTCCATCTGGCCGGTCATCCGCCCCTGGCGGGCAAGGTCTGCCTGGAGATCGGGAGCGGATGGATTCTATCGCATGCGTTGGTTTTTCACCTGCTGGGCGCGGAGCGGGTCATTGCAACGGACATCGCGCGGCATGCGTATCCGGGGTATCTATATCCGGCCCTCCATGAATCCGTGATCCACATGATCCGGGATATGCTGTCCCCCTTCGATGATCATGCGCGGATCCGGGAACGCCTGGATCGCATCCTGGCCATCCGTCGTTTCGACTGGGACGCGCTGCGGGGATTGGGGATCGAATACAGGGCCCCGATCGATTTTGCGGAAGAGCGGCTGAACGAGCCGGTGGATTTTATCTATTCCAATTCAGTGATGGAACATGTCCCGTGCGACAGAATCCGGCCGGTTCTGGAAAACCTCATGGCCGGTTTGAACCCGGGCGGGACGATGATCCACTGCATTCATCTGGAGGATCACAAAAATTTCGTGCAGAACCCGTTTGATTTTTTCTCGGTCCCGACTGAGGAATACCCCGCCGCCCTGGAGACCTCTCGCGGGAACAGGATCCGCAGCAGCGGCTGGCGAACCCATTTCGACGGGCTGTCCGGATCCCGCAGCACCTTTTATTACGAGTATTCCCGGATGAACAAGCCGCTTCCGCAGCAAATCGATCCTGCGCTGTGTTATAAAAATGAGGCGGATCTGCGGGTCAGCCACATCGGCGTCTATACCTGTAAGGATTGAGTCGTCAGCGGTGCTCTTCCCGGTCTGCGAACCTTCTCTCCATCCGCCTCTGCCGGTTCAGAAAATGTCTCTGCGGCATGGTGTACCCGAAGAAAATCAGAAATCCGGCGAGCAGGCACACGGCCAAGACCTGAAGAGGGTACCCTGAGGGCAGCCATTGGAGATGGAACAATCTTCCGGTGGCCGTGAATGCTGCAAAAGAAGCAATGCCGTGAATCAATCCCAGAATCAGGGTGGAGAAAGCCTGAATGCGGCGGCCCGTGAGCAGGCTTGTTTTTTCCGCCCTGAAGAGGATGATGCCGGACAGCGCTCCGAAGAACAGGGCTGCGGTAAAAGGGAACGCCAGTATGGGGCTGAATCTCAGCACTCCTGCAAAATATAGAATCCCGGACACAATCATTCCGGAAAAAATGAGAGCGGCGAGACGGCACAGGTCGGATCTGTTTGACGCGAGCCGGGACGCAGCGAACTGCGCGGCCCCGACCAGAATCAGGAGCAATGAAGCTTCCATCAGTAGCTTTCCTCCCGGGAAGGATAACGGCCTTTTTTGACGTCCGCGGCATAACGCGAAACAGCGTCAACAACCGCAGGGCCGAGCTTTGCGTACTGCCTCACGAATTTCGGCTTGAATTTTTCAAATAGCCCCAGCATGTCCGGCGTGACCAGGATCTGGCCGTCGCAGGACGGGCCTGCGCCGATCCCGATGGTGGGCACGGAAACGCCCGCCGTTATCTTCTTTGCGAGGGTCGCCGGGATTTTCTCCAGCACAATGGAGAAGACGCCTGCCCTTTCGAGAATTTTTGCGTCCCGCACCAGCTCCGCGGATTCGTCCCTTTTTTTGCCGCGCACCCGGTAGCCCCCGAAGGCCTTGATGGACTGGGGCGTGAGGCCCAGATGCCCCATGACCGGGATGCCGGCGCCGGTCAGCCTGCGAATGGTTTCGGCAACGGCCATCCCCCCTTCAATCTTGACCGCCTCAGCCCCGCCCTCCTTGAGGAATCGGCCGGCGTTGCGCAGCGTCTCCTCCGGGCTGATCTGAAAGGACAAAAAAGGCATGTCCGCAACGATCAGGGCGCGCTTCACGCCTCTTGATACGCAGCGGGAGTGGTAAACCATTTCGTCCAGGCTGATGGGAAGGGTTGTCTCGTGGCCGCTGAAAACCATGGCAGCCGAGTCGCCGACCAGGATCACATCCAGGCCGGCCTGGTCGAGCAGCGAGGCGAAAAGCCAGTCGTATGCAGTCAGGCACGCGATCTTGTCTCCCTGCTTCTTCATTTCGATCAGATGCGGGACCGTGATTTTGTCTGTTGTTTTCATGCGGTTTCGTCCATGGCTTTTTGTAAATGCCGGTTTATTTTGCATGGGGGATTTGCTTTTTCAAATCCTGTATTTCCTTCCTCATCTTCTGCTGCCCTTCCAGGAGAGTCTGCAGGGTGTCCAGCACCGGATCCGGAAGATTGGCGTGTTCCAGGTCCACAAGCAGATGGGCGTGCTCGCCTGCCACGCGGGCCGGCACGCCGACCACGGTTTTTTCCGGGGGCACATCGTGGATGACGACCGATCCGGCTCCGATTTTGGCCCCGTCTCCAACTGTGATGGGCCCCAGAAGGATGGCCCCTGCGCCCACAACCACGTCCTTCCCGATCGTCGGGTGGCGCTTGCCTTTGGTCAGGGATGTGCCGCCGAGCACAACGCCCTGGTACAGAAGCACGTTGTCGCCCACCACGGTGGTTTCGCCGATGACGACTCCGGATCCGTGGTCGATGAAGAAGCGCGAGCCGATCTGCGCTCCGGGATGGATTTCAATGTTCGTGCAGAAACGGTTCCACTGGGAAAGCGCCCTTGCCAGGAAGCGGAGCTTGTGATTCCACAGGCCGTGTGCGATGCGGTGCATCCACAAGGCATGCAGGCCCGGGTAGCAGAAAAGGACTTCGAGCCAGGAACGGGCAGCCGGATCTTTTTCGAATACGGTGTGGACATCTTTTCTCAGGCGTTTCAGCATGTTTCTCCCTCGACAGGGGACGGGGATGCAAGGATCCCTGCAATTCCAGTCATTTCGTCGTTGTTGCGCAGAAGCAGGGTCTTCTTATCGGATCACGTTTAAAATGGAATCCATGACCGCAGACAATTCCTGCGGGGTTTTATAGCCGATGACATGTCTCAGACGTTCGCCTCCAGGCGAGAGGAACCACATGTTGGGGATGCCCACGCCTCCGAACTTGCGCGCATCGGCATTGTATTCGAGGGTCGTCTCCTTCTGCTCGTCAATGTCGATCGACACGGGGATGAATGCGGACAGTCTGGAAATCACCGCAGCATCGGTCAGCGTGGAGTCCTTGAGCTGTCTGCAGGACGGGCACCATTTTGCCGTGAAGAACATCAGAACCGGTTTGTTCTGCTCGTGCGCCTGTTCGACTGCCTGTTTTGCGTCGGTCAGGAATCCGGCAGGCGCTGAGGACTGCCTGGGGGAGGTTCTCTGGCATGCAAATAATGCCATCAGGACCAGGACCGGCATCGCTGTTTTTTTGAATCTGACAGCGAGCGCATTCCCCGTGGCTTGCCGCGGGAAAAGCAGGCGGATCCAGATGTTTTTTGCCCTGCAGATCGAAGATTCACTTCTGCTTGCGGCATGGAACTTCAACATCATTCGAAGTCTCCTCACGTCTTGTTTTTCAAGGCTTCGTAAAAGGCATTCCAGAAAGGATCCACGCGCGGATGCCGGAAAGGCGATTCCTTTCCCTGTGAAATCACGGTGATCCCGCGACTCTGTTCTGTGAGCTCTCCGGCTATCGAGGCCGGCACGCCCTTTTTCTTCAGGGCTTCGAGGACGGCGCCCGATGCATGCGGGCGGCAGGATAAAATCAGCGTGCCTTCGCTGATCGCCGCAAACGGATCCCGGATGCCGAACATTTCGCAGATCTCCGGCACGCCGGGTTCCATCACGACTGCATCCTGATCCAACCGTGCGCCGAGTCCGGCCGCCTCGGCCAGTTCGTAAACGCCTCCCCATATCCCGCATTCAGTTGCATCGTGCATGGCGGTCACGCCGCGGTCGCGCACGCCCACGGATACGGCTGCGAGGGCCTCCTCCACAACGGACATTTTGTAGAAAATGTGCTGGGCCCTGTCTGAGAATTCCTTTCCGTATCGGCTTTCCAGCCTGTCCGGAAACAGGGTTGCCAGGATGCCGGATGCCTCTATGGCAGGCCCCTTGGTGATGATCAGATGATCCCCGGGCCGCGCAAATTTCGGAGTCACGTAACCGTCCCTCGGG
>JAFGEX010000218.1 GCA_016931355.1 bacterium | reverse complement strand
ATGCTGGACCTGTTCTCACGCGAACAGGAGGCCCTTTCAGAGGCTCCGGACGAAAGCCTGGAGAAAAGGGAGACAGCGGAAAGGATCCGGCGCCTGATCGGAGAGCTCCCTCCCAAGCAGCGCATGGTTTTCGTTCTTCGGGACATTCAGGATATGGACATCCGGCAGGTTTCTGAAATACTGAAAATGCCCGTTCATTCGGTGAAAAGTAATCTTTACTACGCGAGGAAAAACATTCGTGAAAAATGTCAGGCCTTTTCAGGCGGATCGGCGGAAAGATGAAATGCTGGATATATAAAAAGAAACTCTTCCTGTACCGGCAGGGTGAGTTGACTGCTGGAGAGAAGCGGTCCCTTGAAAAACACCTGAGTTCCTGCGAACGGTGCAGGGAGGAAGCAGTCCGGATCCGGGCGGTTGAACAGGGGGCGGCCTTGCTCCGGGCTGAAAAACCGGACCTGTCCCAGCCGGATGAATTGACGGATGAGGTCATGAGGCGTATCCGGACGGAGACGGCGTATCGCCGGATGGAAGGACGTGCTGATCTGTTTTCGGGTTTTTTCGGAAGAATACCGCGTTTTGTCTATGCTGTGCTGGCCGCTGCGATCATCGGATCCTTCTTTTACCAGGAATACCGGATTCTTCACAAGATTTCGGGGCTTGAGCGGAGAATGGCCGGCATATCTGGAGCCGGGGGAGGCGTTCCTGCGGGGCCTGTGCTGGACCGGCTTTCCGCAGGACTGCGGACCGCCGGACCTGTTCCTGGGGCAGGCCTGCAGATGCCGGGACGGAATGAGAGCGATGATTGGATCCTGATCCGGAGAAGAGAATTGGATTCCCTGATCCGGGCATATGGGATAAACCGGTCAACGGCTGTCCCGGACATGGAGAAAATCCGCCGGATTTTGATCAGGCTGTATCAATCGGGATATCGGGTTCCTGATCCTGCCGCGGAAACGGACTGGATCATCAGACACAGGCGCGAACTGATGCAGAAGATTGACAGGCTTTCATGAGGAGGCATCAAATGCGAAAACAGGCTTCGAGAAAAAAGTGGTTCATGCTCCCTGTCCCGCGTGTGACGCGGGATGGGGCTGGAGTGAGGGCTCTTTGTTTCATCCTGCCGGTTCTGCTTATCCTGATTTCCGGATGCAGGGAGATTGCGACTGAGACGCGGATCTTTCCGGACGGATCCTGCGAAAGAACCGTGACCGCGAGCGGGGATTCCAGCTCCATACTGGACGGAACCCTGCCCATTCCCGTGGATTCCTCCTGGGCGCCGTCCTGGACAAGGAAGCGAATGGGGAGCAACGGCCCGACTTACTCCGCGCATAAAACCTTCCGGGAAGTTTCGGATCTCGGCACGGAGCTTTCCAGGTCCGTCGATTCGGTCCTTTCCGTCAGGGTCTCCGTTCAGTTTCAAAAGAAATTCCGCTGGTTTTCCACCCTGTATCAATACGGCGAGACCTATCATGCAAGCAATCCATTCACCGGGATTCCCGTTTCAGATTATCTGAACGACGAGGAGATGCGTCTTTACCTGATCAACGAGGACACCCTGAGTCTGAAAACCAAGGCCGAGGCATGGTTCGAGAGAAGCATGTTCGAGGAGATATTCCAAGCCCTTGTCCAGGTTGCGCGGGAATCGGGTGAACCGGGATTAACGGAGGAATTGCTGATTTCAAAAAAAGAAGCCATTTTCGAAGCTGTGAAACAGAAGGATCTTGAAAAACCGGAAGATATTCTGATTGCGTTCGAAGAGGCGACCGGGTGCAGGGCGCTTCGGAAAATGAAGGTCCCCTTCATGGAAATTCTCGAGCAGGCGCAAGAAAAGAGCAACTTCCTGCAGCAGGTCACCACAGATGCCTACACCTGCGGCGTGACCATGCCGGGACTGATTATCGAAACGAATGCCAAGAGCGTGCAGGGCAGCAGGGCTCAGTGGGAATTCGAAGGAAAGCAGTTCTTATGGAAAGACTATGTGATGAACGTCGAGTCCCGCAGAATCCACCTGTGGTCCGTTGCACTGTCCGCGGGGATTGTCCTGGTGTTGCTCGCTGCGCTGGTGTTTTCGCGGCGCGGGAAATAATGAATCAAAACTGCCACGCACTTTTAAAAGTGCGTGGCAGTTCTTGATTAATACAGTTCCCTTCCCAGCGCCGTTTCCCGGAACGGCCAGGCCAGCGGTCTCCCGCTCGCGGCTTTCTGGATGTCCGACTGCTTCGCGATGATGCGGCTGGTGCGGCGCCAGGTTTCCGTATCCTTGTACAGCACATTGCCGGACGTCCTGCCGAACAGGATCAGGGTCAGCCTGGGGTTTTTCCACAGGAATCCGGCTTCCTTTTGCTCTCCGCCGGTTTGGATGACCATCACCGTGTCGCTTGGGATCTCCATCACTTTTCCCGCCATCATGATATTCTGCGTGCTGTCCGCATGCGTGATGTCCACAGACTGGATGATTTCGCCGGTCTTGGCCAGGGTCATGGTGCCTGTGATGGTCAACCCGGGGGTTTCATCGGAGACCGTATCGGTGATCGCGGTTCCGTAATAAACAAATTGCATGTGCTCCAGCTTGAATGTCCCGTACAGGTCGTTCAGCGTGATTTTTTTTGCTGTGCCGTCGGAATCCGAGTTGTCCGCCGGATTGCCGCTTTCCTCGCATCCGGAAAAAAAGATTCCGAGCAGGAGCAGGAGAGCAATGCGGTTGAGTTTTTTCATGAAAGATCTCCCGATATGAATGGTTTTTGTCCTGAAGGTGATTCCAGCACTATCTGACAACGGGGGCATTACCGATGCTCGACCCGGGCCGTGACCCGGTATAAGCAACCGCATACAAATGTCTTTGCCTTACAGATCAAGATTCCCCGGCAACTCACTGTCATGGCGCTTCAGTCATGAAGCGGGCGTATTCCCCGATGTTCAACGCCCGGTGAGCGCGCATATAACCCTGCCTTTTACCTGCAGACAGAAAGTTCCCCGTGCCAAAAGGCGGGCAGGAATACTCTTTCATAGTGATTATTCTATGAGTAATATAATCATTCCCGGGGTTTTTTCAACTGTTTTTTAGCCGTTTGCGCAATTATCCGGACATACCGGTTGACAATATTTGCCAAAATCGTTACCTTTAAAATCGTTGTTTCGCTTTGGCAAACAATGATTTGCATCCATGCCGTATGCCTGATCATTCCAGTCATCCGGATGCTGGAACGGGTTCAGCATGACTTTTCGAGGGGTGTTTCATTGTTTGCGCTCATCGCGTTGATTTTCAGATTGAAATGGGAGAACCCGGATGCCCCGTCCCGTGCTTGAAAAGGTTTATGATCCCAAGAAAGTGGAAGACAAGTGGTACGCGTTCTGGATGGAAAACGGCCTGTTCCATGCGGACGCCCGCAGCGCCAAACCCAGGTACACGATCATGATCCCGCCGCCGAACGTCACCGGCATGCTGACCATGGGCCATATCCTGAACAACACGCTGCAGGACGTGCTCATACGCTGGAAGAAAATGCAGGGCATGGAAACCCTGTGGATGCCGGGCACGGACCATGCCGGGATCGCCACGCAGAACCGGGTCGAGGCTTCCCTCAAGACGGAAAAACTCACGCGCCACGACCTGGGCAGGGAGAAGCTCATCGAGCGCGTGTGGAAGTGGAAAGAAGAGTACGGCGGCATCATCCTGAAGCAGCTGCGCAAGCTCGGGGCGTCCTGCGACTGGGACAGGGAGCGTTTCACCATGGATCCGGGCCTGTCCCGCGCGGTCAGGGAGGTGTTCGTCCGGCTTTTTCAAAAGGGATTGATATACAGGGACAGGGGCCTGATCAACTGGTGCCCGCGCTGCCAAACGGCGCTCTCGGACGAGGAAGCGCCGAACGCGGACGTGAACGGAAAGTTCTGGCACATCGTGTACCCGGTGGACGGCTCGGACGAAACCATCACGGTTTCCACCACGCGGCCGGAAACCATGCTGGGCGACACGGCTGTTGCCGTGCATCCGGAGGATGAGCGCTACAGGCATCTGGTCGGGAAAAAGGTGCGGCTGCCTCTCACGAACCGCCTCATCCCCATCGTGGCGGACGAGCATGCGGATCCGGAAAAGGGCAGCGGCGCTGTGAAGGTCACGCCCGCGCATGATTTCGACGATTTCGAGGTGTACAAACGTCACAACCTGGAACTGCTGCAGGTGATGGACAGCGAAGGCCGGATGAATGAAAATGCCGGCGGATACAGGGGGAAGGACCGGTTCCAGGCGCGCAAGGATGTGCTCCGGGACCTGGCCGGGTTGGGGCTTCTCAAGGGGGAGGAGCCGCGCATCACGCCCATTCCGCATTGCTACAGATGCGACACGGTTGTGGAGCCCCATCTGTCGGACCAGTGGTTCGTGCGCATGAAACCGCTTGCAGAGCCTGCGATCCAAGCCGTTCGCGAAGGCCGCATCCGCTTTTATCCCAGGCATTGGGAGGAAACGTATTTCCACTGGATGGAAAACATACGCGACTGGTGCATCAGCAGGCAGATCTGGTGGGGCCACCGCATACCGGTTTATACCTGCGGCAAGGATCATGTGTTCGCGAGTCTCGAGGAGCCTCAGGCCTGCCCCGAATGCGGGGATCAAAAAATGGTCCAGGATCCGGACGTTCTCGACACCTGGTTCTCGTCCTGGCTCTGGCCCTTCTCAACCCTGGGCTGGCCGGAAAAAACGGAGGACCTGAAGGCCTTTTTCCCGACCGACGCCCTGGTCACGGGCCCGGACATCATCTTCTTCTGGGTGGCCCGCATGATCATGGCATCGGAGGAATTCATGGGTGACATCCCGTTCAGGGACGTTTATTTCAACGGCATGATACGCGACCTGTCCGGGAGGAAGATGTCCAAGTCCCTGGGAAACAGCCCGGACCCCCTGTGGCTGATAGACGGCGCGTCAGCTGAAACCGTGAAGGAGTTTGCGTCCAAAAATCCGTCCTACAAGGGAGGCGTGCCTGCGTACGGAGCAGATGCCGTGCGTTTCACCATGGTGTATCTGACCCCGCTCGGCGGGGACATTCATTTCGACCATCCGCTCGTGGAAATGGGGCAGAAATTTTCGAACAAGCTGTGGAACGCAGCCCGCTTCGTTATAATGAACCTCGACGACGCAGTCCCGGATCTGTCCGGAATCCCCGTCAAAGACCTCGATCTGGCGGACCGGTGGATCATCAGCAGGCTGAACCGGACCGCTGGCGAGGTCCAGACCTGCCTTGATTCGTTCCGGTTCAACGACGCGGTGCATGTGCTGCACGGATTCATCTGGGGCGAGTTCTGCGACTGGTACCTGGAACTCGCGAAGGCCAGGCTTTACGACAGGGAAAACGCGGAGATCCGGAAGGCGGCCCAGGCCGCGGCCGCTCATGTGCTGGATCACATCCTCAGGCTGCTTCATCCTTTCATGCCTTTTATATCCGAGGAAATCCGGCAGACCCTGCAGGCCGGTAATCAGAAGATGTCCATCCTGGAGACCCGGTATCCCGGGCTGCAGCAGGACCGGATCGATGAAAAGGCAGAGCAGGAGATGGATCTTGTTCAAAAGGTGATCGGAGTGGTTCGAAATATACGCGGGGAACTGAATGTTCCGCAGGAGAAAAAGGCGCGGCTGCTGGTCCGGGGGGACGGAAGGAAGATGGACCTGATCCGGAAATCCATTTCACACGTGCAGAGGCTGGCAGGCATCGAGTCCGTGGATTTCGGCGGCGCGGAGAGGCCCAGGGAATCCGCGACAGGCCTGGTCGAGGGGCTTGAACTGGTCGTGCCGCTCGAAGGACTCATAGACCTGAAACTCGAGCGTGAACGGATCCGGAAGGAAATGGAACGGAT
>JAFGEX010000217.1 GCA_016931355.1 bacterium | reverse complement strand
GGGGATGTGGGTGATCCGGACGGCCGAGCTGGTTTTATTGACATGCTGCCCGCCTGCACCGGACGCCCGGTAGGTGTCGATCCGCAGATCATTGGGATTGACAACGATCTGAATGTCGTCCTCAAGTTCGGGATACACGAAGATCGATGCAAAAGACGTGTGGCGGCGTTTATTGGAATCAAAAGGGGAGATCCGGACGAGGCGGTGCACGCCGGCCTCGGCTTTCAGGAATCCGAAGGCGTAGGATCCCTTGACCTCGAGCGTCGCGCTTTTCAGGCCCGCCTCTTCCCCGTCCTGCGTGTCCATGAGGGTGACGGAGTAGCCTTTCCGCTCCGCGTAGCGCAGGTACATCCGGAAAAGCATCTGCGCCCAATCCTGGGACTCCGTTCCTCCGGCCCCCGGATGGATGGTCATGATCGCATTCCGGTGATCATCCTCGCCGTCCAGCATCCTGCGGAATTCGAGGTTCTCAACGCCGGCACGAAGTTTCTCGATCTCCTCCTGAATTTCAGAAACGACGCTCTCATCCCCTTCCTCCCGACCGAGTTCAAAGAGAAGCCGGATTTCCCCGTGCTTGGCGTGCAGGGATTTCCAGGATTCTGTCCAGGCCTTCAGGGCGTTGATTTCCCTGAGAACAGCCTGGGCGCGTTCATTGTCGTTCCAAAAATTGGACTGGGCGCTTTGTTCCTCCAATTCCTGAATGCGCTTTACCTTGGAATCGAAGTCAAAGATGCCCCCGGAGTATCTCGAGGCTTTCGCCGGATTCATTCAGGGCCGATTCCAATTCATTGAACATGACGTACTCCCGTTCCGTCTACGAATAAATTTTTTCCGGTTTTGTTTCCGGGAAATAATGGCGCAGGATTTCCACATGTTTCCACCCCTGCAGGGCCAGATGAACGGCACCCGCCCGGCACATCCCCATCCCGTCTCCCATCCCGGCCCCGACGAACGAAAACCGGCCGGGGATGCCGTCGGGAGCCGTTTGTTTCTCGATCAGAAAGAACGGGCTGGGAAGGCGCGCCGGTGAGAGCAACTCCCGGACTTCCGCATAACCCTGAACGATGACATTGAGACGGCTGGCGATGATTTCGATGCTGAAAACGCGGCCTGAAACCGACCGTTGATGGATGCGGATGTCGAACAGCATCCCGATATCCCGATTCAGTTTTTGGGAGATGATTTTTTCCATTTCCTGTCGGGACTGGCTGGCTTCCCAACGGAAACCGTTCGAACGATCCGGTTTCTGACGGGATTCCGGGCCTTTCGGGCTGCAATGCGCATTGGGCCTGGAAAGCAGAAAACGGCTGAGGGATTCCTCCCCCTCTATGCTGCAGGCGCCCGCCGGTTCTCCGTCCCAGTGTATTCCGTTTGCATGGACATCAACCGGAGCGCAGAATCCGGATTCCTCGAAAAATCCCCCGCAGACGGCTGTCGATGGTGAAGCGGCCGGCCTGTTTTCCCGCGTGAGAGTCCAGCCGCGCGTTTCCTTGACGGCCTTCTCGATTTCCGAAGCATAGCGGCTGAAACCGCTGAACCGCTGGCAATGTTCCTCGAAACAGAATTCAAAAGGCTCCTCGTTGTGAAGATTGCCGATGTGGCCGAGGGCCCATGTTCTGGCGGTCACCGCCATCGCCTTCAGCGCTTCGACAGGCTTCTTGACTCCCATTTCCGCGGCCAGGACACCCTGGACGTACCATTCCAGGGGTACCGTGGAAAAGGCGATCATGGCTCCTTCGGTGGAAATGCCGAAAGAGACCGGGTATTTGCAGCTGCTCTGCGTGGGAATGGACTTCTGATGCTTCCGGCTCATGGAAATGCCGAACAATCGGATTTTCCCTTCCGCATCATTGAGAAGGTGAAGCATGTTTTCGGATTCAGCGGATCTTTCGTAATCTGCGTCGCAGATTTCGAGCTTGCATCTGGGTTCGCGAATTTTAATCCTGACGATCCTGCAAGGCATCCGATAGGACAGACGGCTCCGGTGCTGTTCCGCTTCTTCCAGTGTATTGTATTCCCCGGTCATGATGTGATACAGGCTGTTGTCGCAAAGGGGCTTTCCTTGCAGCAACATCTGTCCGCCGGAGCATTCGATGCGGGCATCCAACCCTTTTTGCCGCAGATCAGCGATCGTCCGCTGCGCATCCTTTTCCAAAAAGACCGTCCGCAGAAGGAGGGAGTAAAAAAACTGGGGTTTTTCGAATTGTGTGGCCTTGATGCGCCACTTTTTAGCGGAATGGATATGATGAAAGAGCGTCTTGCCCGATTGATCCTGCACGGAAAAGGGTCCCGGACACTGGAAGACGATTCGCTCCTTGCCGTAAGCGATTTTGATTTTGACAAGGGGTTCTTTTGAAAATTGACGGATAATTCGTGTCATGGGATGTCTTCATGTGAAGGCTGAGCAGGTTTGTCTCGCCGGCAACGGGCACGCCTCTGGGGACATTATTTCTATATCATATTAATATAGCCAGAAAAAAGAATAATGTCAAGCCTGGCAGGTGGTCGTGGAGACTGTCTGCCGGAAAGGGCCTGGGAATCCCGGATCAGTCCGGGATGAGACATTCATTTTCATATCCTTGCCCCGCGGCAAATCCCGTTAAACGGGTGTGCATCCGTATTGACGCTCCGACAGTCCGCCGCGGGAAAATGCCGATCTGCAGGGAAAAAGACATTTGGATTCACTCGCTTACTCCGCGGCAAACCCAGGGGAGAGTGCGCTCGCTGGCAGACTCAATCGTCTGTGGAGAGGTTTTGGGAAATGGGGAAGATTTGGGAGTGTAGAAACGACTCGATGGCCTTTACGGCAAAACGGTCCGTGGCTTTCCGGCAAAAAACAGTCCGAATGTTTGAGAAGTTTGCCTCTCTTATCCTTCTTTGATAGAGAGACGGGAAAACGGCCGGTTCTTCCGTAAAGAGAATCAGGACCGGACAGGATATTCTCTCGAAGGCCTCCCATAAGGGAATGCGCTCGCTGACAGATTCAGGTTTTGAATTTCCGCATCCGGCTTCCAGGCTGTCCGGTTGTGTTCGGTCCGGGTCGGACGGATCCCTTCCTCCGGATGGCTGGATGAGGATCAGGGCCCTGACGGATCCCGGATGCAGGGCGGCAAGCCAGCAGACGGTGTTTGCACCCATGCCCCGGCCCATGCAAACCGGCGAATCCACCGGGAGCCGGCGGATCAGCCCGGAAAGATCCTCGACGTGTGTCTCAATGGAATAAACGGAATCCGGTGTCCCGGACTGCCCATGGCCGCGCGCATCGTAGAGAACCACATCGAAATCCCGCCGGAAATGCCCGGCTGTTTCCAAACTGCTCCAAGCGTTTTCTCCTGCATCATGCGCATAAATCAAGGCGGATCCGGAGCGGCCGGAACGGAG
>JAFGEX010000019.1 GCA_016931355.1 bacterium | reverse complement strand
TCTGCTTGCCGTATTTTTCAAGACGGTCGAGCTGCGCTGCCAGGCCGTAATCGTACCAGTGAAAGGCCAGATAATCGATCTTCGGATCCCTTCCGCTGTTTAGAGAGCGGTACGCCTCGTAAAACGCGTCCAGCCAAGCGACCGGGTCCTGGTAATTCGTCAGGGTGCCCCAGGTCATGGCAGGCCCGACCAGATAAACCGTGCGCTGCTGCGCTGCCAGGTCCGCGATCACCTGCTCGTACTTGATCCAGTCAACTGCAGCCTGCGAAGGCGTCCGGTTGGCCTGATCGGTCAGGTTGGGCTCATTCAAAACAAGCAGGTATTCGATTTCCGGATGACTGAGTATGAATGTCCTCAGCTGTATCAGATCGCTATCGCTGTTCCTCCCCCACAGCATGGGGATGAATTCCATCTGATAGTCCTCGTAATAACCGGCCGGAGCCGTTGTCTTGAAGTACCAGTTGTACCACCAGGAAACGCCTCCCTTGAGCGCCTCCAGATCCTCCGCCAGTTTCAGGTCAAATGCAATCCCCCTTTTGGCGCTTTTCTCGATGCGCATGTCCCCGTCGTCCGGCTGGTTCGAAGCCGGGTTCTTCTTTGCGCAGCCGCAGACCGCAAGGATCAGAAAAGCCATAATCATCCCTTTAAAGCGAATAACCATGCGGATCTTTCCTTTCGTCATTTTTTGATGTCAGGTCCCGCAGCGCCTTCAGTGAAGGTTTCCAAAAAGCTGAAAGATCTGATGTGTCCCGGATCTGAAGATCCCGGCAGCTCACTGCCGGGGATCTCCGGCCGGCAGGGAAAAGCACATCCATATCATCCGCCCGCTGACAGAGGTGCAAGCCCCGGGGAATGCGCCTGCCGACGCATTCTGCCATGGGAAATGGATTCCTCCGGGTTTTGCCCCGGCCGGAGGGCGATCTCAAACGGAAAGGCGGCGCACCGGAGCGCATCTCAAAGGTGATCCATTCCTTTCCATCTGAAAGATACGATTATTGAACGTCTATTTCAAATACTCCTGAATTCTTTCTTTGATCTGCCTGCCCCGGGTGAACCGCAGAATATAGCGCAGCTCATTTTTTTCGATCAGGGGGGACCTGGCTACTTCCCCAATAAACGGCAGCAAATCGTCTCCCAGCCAGATCAGCAGGCGGAGAAGATCTTCTTCCGCATAGCGGTCCCTGAGCAGGTGTTGATGAATGTCCTTGTACAATGAATCCGGGAGGGATGCGCTTTCCCCCCCGGATTGAAACAGCCGGTCTGTCACCCACCAGTCAAAGTCTTCAATCCCGTCGTAGTACCAGTCGGAAAACAACCTGAAATCCTGAGCGGTAACCGCTTCCTCCCCGGCCGGCAACCGGAATCCGCCCATCCCGGCCAGTTCCATGCTGAAAAGATCGAACAGGATCTTGACCCAGGGAGTCCCGCCGGCCCCTGCGTCGTAACTGGCGCAGCTCCCGTAGGAATGGCAGCCGAAAAGGGTCCCGTCCCTGTTCAGGAGCAGGAGCCTGCGTCCGATGATCCTGCCGGTTTCGTCTTTCAGGTACAGGACGCGCTTGTTGACCTCATAAGCATTGGCCACCACCGAATAATCGTACATCCCCCCAACCTTCAGGCAGGTGTCAAATAAATTTCCCATTTGGAAAATTTTGAGCGGGTGGTTCTCGGTATAGACCGTCAACATCCTCCCGTTTATGTCCCAGGTCTTCTCCAATCCCTTCAGCCAGGCTGCGGAATCAGCGCCGGATTGTTCCAGTTGTTTCAGGAATCTGCGGTTTTCCGGATGCCCGGCATATCCTGAATGTTCCTTTTTTACCTCGTCATTCAACAACCGCTTCAACAAACGCTTGTTCTTCCTGATGGTCAGGTAAAGCCAGAGAGCATTGTCCCAGTCCGGATCCCAGGCGTTAAAGTCCCGCCCCTCCACGATTAAATTCCAGTGCTGCTGAATCGCCTCTTTGATGCCCTTTTTCAGGGCTTCCATTTTCATCCCGGGGACCCGGCGCGCGAGCAGTTGAAGCATTTTCCCTGAAATCAGGCCGCTCATTTTCTCCGGATTTCCCAGGATCCCGGTTAATTGTTCGAGTCTTTTTTCTGCGGATCGATCAAGCCCGCCGGCCTTGCGTTTTTTCATCAGGGCCTGATGTTCTTTTTGCATCCCGGATGGGAGCTCCATGATTTTTTGGACTGCATCGGGGAGGCCTCCGGTTTCCGAATCCCGGTAATGATTGTAATCCCGCCACAGAATCCGGACATGCTCGGGAACCGGCCAGGGAAAAGCATGCTGATCGACACCCGGCGGATGTTCCCAATCTTTCAGAAAATCACAGAGCCGGTCCTTTTCCGGCAAGAGTCGTATGGTTTCCAGCAGATTCAGCACCAGGAAAACATCGGGCCGATGCGCCCTTTTCCTGAACCGGGACAACAGAAAACGGCGGATCTCCGGAAATTTTTCCGCGAATTCCCAGCCCCGGATCAGTTTTTCATAATGGATATCCGACCGGGCCGGACGGGTGACAGCCTCCAGCAAAACGGACATTTCCCCGCCGGATAAAAGAACCGTCAATTTCTGGAATCCCGGATCCGGCGGAAAAAAATCCACGCCCTCGAGCGGTTTTTTATTCTTTAAAAAAAACTTCTCCTGTTCAAGACAGAGTTCCAGGAGGCGGCCGACCAGTTTCCGTTCATCCCTATGGGATTGACTCACCCAGTGATAAGCAATCTCCAATACAGCTGAACGGCGGCTCAGGGCTTCTCCAAAAAGATCGCAGCCGGAGATTTCACTGCATCCGGCCAGGCACATCCATTCTTCGATGGATCGGATGACGTCCTCGATGACCCAGAAGCAATCCCGGACAAATTGCTGCCTTTCGGCCTCATCCGGGAAGTCATCGGGCTCAAAAGGGTCCTCTTGCAGACCGCTTTCGCTGACGCAGAACCCCAGAATGGAATCCATGATCCGGCTCATCTGAATCCAGGACAGACCGGATCGGACCGATTCCGTTGCCCAGCGGCTCAGCTGTTTCACCAGCGGCCTGTTGTCAATCTGGAACAGCCAGGCCCATGTGAGCTGATGATGCGGCCTTAAATGGAACCATTCCTCGTTCTGTCCGCAAAGCCAATGGACAAAATCCTTCAGAGAATCCGGGCGGTTTTTTTTCAGCAGCTTTTGGGTGCAGCCGATTGAATCATGCAAGACCACGAACCGGCTCTGTTCAGGAGTCAGGGTGCCGTATCTTGAAAGAATCTGCAATTGACTGATAAGGGTTTTTTTCACCTCCCCCAGCAGATCAAAATCAAACCGGGCGGGTCCGTCCACATGATATCCCAGTATCTTTTCCAGAATGTGCCGCCCCAATTCTGAAAGAATTCCCAGAAACCTCATCATATTGGCCCGGTCGCCCTCTGAATGGACAAAACCGGTTTCCAGTCCGGATAAGACCAAAAAATCCGGTTCCTCTTCAGATGTATAACGGAAAGAATAGAGCCTGCAGGATTCGATCCACCGGCTCAGCTCCATGATGCTTTCCGTGTTTTGTGTGAGGGCAGCGATACGGCCGGCCAGTCCGTACAGGGTTATCTGCCAGGCTTCCCCGGACGGACTCGGTCGGCCGAACATTTGTATGTACGTTTCAAGATCGCGAAAAAGAACATCCCAGCTCCCTTTTTTAAAAACCGGGGTTGGTATCTGGCTGCCGATGCCATACCAATAAGCGAAATGCATGGCTTTCACTGAAGGCCATTCATTCAGCCTCAGCGGCAAACCCTGTTTCCGGATGAAGTCCAGGAGATGGGGCACAAAGGTATTCGCAAACAATTGAATCCTGGATTCAGCTTCTTCATCATTCAACGAGCGGTTCAAACGGCTCTCATCCGTTTTCCCCCTGATTTCCTGAATGGATCTGCTCAGAATATTCCGCATGGCCTGATAACGGCGGACCGGTTCTGATTCCAACATCGAGATGGCATGATGCAGCACGGAAAGGGCATTCAAAAAATCAACATCCGCAGGATTTCCTGCAATCACCCATTCCCATACGGTTTGTGCGACCTGTGGATGATTGATCCCGGAAAGGTCATTCAAGACGGGGGATGACCGATGCCTATTCATGACCAGCTTCACCGCCAGGTCAATCGGCCACCGGTCAAGGGCGTATCCCAACCGCAGACCGTCTTTAAACTTGCCGGGCACAGGTATTCTGCGTTTCTCTCTGCCGAGCAACATGGCAGCCAGAATTTTTCCGGTTTCTCCTGTATCCGGTGTCTCTGAAACCCAGGATTGGATCGAACCGGGCTTGATCCTCCTGGAGGGACGATCCTCCTCGGATCCCAGCCAGAGGCATGTCTCCTCAACGGCCAGGGCCTGCGGTACATCTTTACCAATTTTTAAAACCGCCCGCAAGGCGGCCGCCGCCCGGTCCAGGGCCTCTTCCTGCCGGGCCAGCCATTGGTCCGCTTCAGGCACAATTTTAGGCAAAGCCCGGGGATATTTCCGGGCTCCCTGCACGGACCGGGATGTTTTGGCGATCAGGGTTTCGGTCAGCGGGATAGATACAACATCAGGATTGACGATGGTTTTGGAATCTTCCGCTTGTTTTTTTGAATCCGGCTTGTCCGGGCCACAGACTAAGTGGACGGCATAGATACCGGTGGGCAATCCACTCAATTTTTCCCCGATTAGGAGTTGAACGGGTCTGTAGAGACAATCCGCACGGAAAGGAATTTCGGGAAGTTTCCCGCCCCAGTAAACCAGGGGAAAGGACAGCCACTCGAGGGATCGGACGATCTCCCGGGCTCCCCCAGTTTTCTGAGCGTTGGCGAGGCCCTTTTTCTTCCTGCCGAACTCTTTTTCGGGATAATCGTAAGAATTTTCCTGATCAGTCATAATGAGACATCCGGAATATTATTAATCCGGCCACAATATTACGGATATTATAAATGAAATAATGAAATATGGAATTTTTGATTGTTTCTTTTGGAAAATGTGCATGTCAACTTCATGTTTACGCCATTCGTGCGGCGATGCCGGTATTTCCATCCCGGCCGTTACAATACGAAAGGCAGGATTCCAACAGGCCTTCAAGCTCGTCCGGCGGCTTTGAAACCGCCGGGCATTCCTTCATTTTCCCCCATCATCAAAGATCCTGTCCCGGCCTTGAGCCGGTAGGGATCAAGAGGATTTTGGGTTTGATCAGAATAGATATCAAAGCTTTCCGGCCGCTCACCGCCGGGGAATCTTTGATCTATAAGGAAAAAGACATTTGCAGTCGCTCGCTGATCCCGGTGTAAGCCCAGAAAATGAGCCCGCTGACCGATTCAAAGGGAGTTTCCGCCTGAAATTTTCTATTGAACAACCGCTCCGGTCAGGGCGTTTACGGCGACACCGAATCCCTGTGTGGGCGTCACACCGTAAAACACTTCCCACATGGCAAAATCCCTGTTCATAACGGCCTTGCCCGCCGGGAACAAATGCAGTTCGATGTCCAGGCTGGGATGCGTCGACCGGTAGGCCGCCCCCCCGTTGCTCTCTGCGACTGTCAGTACCGCATCGCTGTCAATCCATCCGGCCGGGAGAGCCGGCCAGTCGGATCGGACTTCCGATTCCTGAGGCGGATCCTGCGGCTGTCCCAAAACACCTCCATCCATCCCGATAAAACGCAACCGCGAGTCGTACCGGTAGTGAAAAGCCCAAACGACGTTTTTCCCGTCCGGATGCGCCATGCTGGTTGAAACGGAAATCAAAACACCCCCGGAAACTTCGAGATACTTTGTCCGGGCGATATTCCACGCCTCCCTGGCCGTGATCGGGGAGGACCTTTCGTAGAGGACTTGAAAAACAATCAATTCCCCCGTGATGCCGTTCACGATGCTTACGGCTTCCTGCTCATCGGAGACGTACCACATTTCCCAGACCGGCAGCGGCGGCGTCTCTGCCGGAAAAACGGCTTTCCCCAGCCCCATGCTCGTCGTGTCGATCATCAACAGATCCATCCCGACCGCACAATTCGTGTTTCGATTTCTGAATGCCGCTCCGCCGTTCGTTTCCGCCGTATCGATGGCGGTTTCGCTGTCGATCCATTCTTCCGGGAGCGGAGTTGTCACCATCTCTTCGGCTGATTCCGGTTCGACGCTGTCGATTTTGTCTCCCAGTGTCCGGTAACCGTAATGCTGATTCTCAGCAGTGGAATAATAGACATAGGTCCACGTTCCTGCATCGCCGCCCACCGAGACCTCATTGGTCCCGACATAAACGAGAACTGCGTCGGAAGGCAGTCCGCTGACACCGGCTTCCACCTGATCGAACCGGGTACGGGCTGATCCCTGTTCGATCACCGGTTCTATACTTTTCTTCCCGCAGTTCCAAAGAAAAAGGGACATGGCTGCGAGAAACCAGGATGCGGAACGACGGTTGGAGATTGTCATGATGCCTCCTTTTCATTGTGATCCTTTTCGCCCTGAAAAAACAGTGATCGGATATTCCCCCTCCCCGAGAAGAAACTTGTCATAGATGCCGTCCAGCATCGTTTTCTGCATGTCGAATCCTGCGTCCCTGAAAAGCTGCTCCCAGAAAGCCAGCGGAAACAGGCCGAGCACATGGCGGTCCGTGTGAATTTCAAGTTCACCCTGCTTCCGGATCAGATACACAATGACCGCCTCGTAGGTGTTGGGGCGGAACGGATGGATGTAATTGTTCTCCAGGGCGGTCACATGCACGCCGTCCCTGTCGCCTGTGTATGCGAAATTGTTGTTTTGGAAGGTCTCCTTCGTTTTGGCCGCCACGAGCAGGACGCCGCCGGGCTTCAGATGCAAGGCAGCGGTTTGAACCGCCTGCCGGAGATCGTCCTCCATAGCCATGTAGTCGATGCTGTCCGGGATTGCCACAGCATCGAACTTCCGGCCAAGCCGGACGGTACGCATGTCCCCTTCCAGATATTCGACGTCCGGATGCGCCAGGCGGGCTTTTTTCAGCATGCCCGGGCTGATGTCCACCCCGGTCACCGTGAAATGCCGCTTGAAGATCCGGTCATGGCCGCCTGCGCCGCTTCCCAGATGCAGCAGGGTTCGCGGCGAGCCGGCCGCCGCGCGCCTGATCAGATCCACATAGAACTGCACTTCCTTTTCGTAATCGGACGGATCCGCCAGCCAGTCTTCAGTCCAGGCAAGATCATTGTAGGCAATCCAACCGTCGGCCACAACAGCCTCCTCTTTTGAGGTCCGGCGCCGTTTTCAATAAATCAGCCGCACGCATGCATTTGAATCGGACAGCGCGCGCATTCCCCTCAGGCAAGCCGCGGGGCGATCGAGAAGCCGGTCGCCCGCGAATCGGGCGGCTTCATCGTCGTACGCCCGCTCAAACCGGTCCGGGCCGCGAAGAATGCGATCGGCGACAGTTTCAATGCTTTCATCGGTTGACAGGCGTATTTTAACCATTCCGGTTTAATTAAGCAATAAAATAAACGGATACCCGCAAACTTACATCCTGCAATGATTGAATTCTCCGGGAGCCGGATCCTCAGAGGGTGATCTTCGATCCCCAGGTCCATCGGCATTTCCATCCGCCGGCCTTTCCGGCGCAAAAATCGTGCTTGACAATTCGGAGAAAAATTATATCTTTATTATCATATTCCAATTGTAGATCCATATTCCAGAACGGCATTTCCCTGAAGCATCCGGACGTGTTTGAAACCGACGAACGGATGATGCTCAAAAGGAGACAGCTGCCATGAAAAATGCCCCTCGCATCGTACCCAGCGTACGGGCCCTGATCGCGGACGATCAAAACCGCATTCTGGTGATCCGCCGGGCCAACACACGGTTCGGAGAGGGGCGCTGGTGCCTGCCCGGCGGGAAAATCGATTATGGAGAAACCGCCGAACAGGCCGTCATCAAGGAAATTTCCGAAGAAATGTCCTTGCGCTGCACTTCCTGTGATTTCTTCTGTTACCGGGACGGGCTGCCTTCAGGGCTGTCGGACATGCATTGTCCGACGGTTTTTTTCGAATGCCGGACGAGCGGAAAAATCAAATTGAATGACGAATCGAGCGCATTCGCCTGGATATCCCCGAATGAACTGGGCGAATTCAATCTTCTGTTTCATCACGACGAGGTGGTCAAAGCATTTTGGGAGGTCCGATCAAGCCAAGCCTGACGGAAATGGAAAGACAGATGCACAAGCCTCCGTCTCCCTTTCGGAAACTTGTCGGGATGAAACGGCTGAAATGGATCATGACCGGGGGATGAATCTGACAGCGGACGGATTCCCCGCTTCTTGCCCCGGTCCTTGAACCGGGTCAAGCGAGCGAATCCGGATGTCTTGTCCCCAGCAGATCGAAGATTCCCCGGCAGTTCACTGCCGGGGAGCTTCAATCTCTCTCCCGGGGTGTCTTTTAAAAAGGAGGCCATCTATGGACGGATCATGGACTGCCGGGATTCTCAACCAGCAAATCTTGGAATACACAAAAGAGCTTTCCCATTATCAGACATTCCGGGAGGTGCTGGACAGGATTTTCAGAAAGGCTTTCCCTGCCGCCGTTGTGCAGGGAAGAGTCAAGGAAATTCCGAGTTTTGCGGAAAAGGCGACGCGCAGACAAGACAGATACCCCGATCCAGTCCACATGTTTACGGACCTGTGCGGGATGCGCATCATCGTCCCGACCTATGATCAGGTTGCGGTCGTCAGGGAATTCATCGAGACGCGCTTCCATGTAATCGAATTCGACGATAAAACCGAACGTCTTAGCGAGGAGGAGTTCGGCTATCGCGATATGCATTTCATCATCCAATTGCGTGAAGACCGCAACCTGAATTTATCCGAAAAAGAATTGAGCCAAATCGGAGAACGGAAAGCAGAGATACAGGTCAGGACGGTTCTTCAGCACGCCTGGGCTGAAATACTGCATGACCGGATTTATAAGACCGCGATTTCCGTCCCGGTGCAATGGCGGCGGGAAGCCAACCGGCTGGCCGCCTTGCTGGAAAAGGCGGACGAATCCTTCAGCGGTCTGGCGGACGCGCTGGACTCGCAAACCGCCGCCTATGAGGTCTGCCTCCCGGAGCCGAAACGGAAAATGGAAATTGAAGCATTGCACACCATCCTGGCGCTCGATCAGGAGTCACCGTCGAAACCGTTGCTGGCGTTGAAGCTTGCGCGGATTCTCATGACTGCGGACCGGTGGAAAGAGGCTGCGGATGTCCTGACCGGCCGTATGCAGGAATCCATGGAATTCGATCTGGAGCTGGGTTACGCGCTCTGCCGGGGGAATATCCATGTCCCCGGCTCCCAAAAATTCAGGAACGGCCTGAAACGCCTGGCGAAAGTGGCCATGCCGGACCGCCCGGTCGAAATACCCGATTCCTATACTCCTTCCGTCACGGCTCCGAATATCCGCGCGGGTTTACGTGCCAAGGCCCTGTATCGTCTTGGAAAAATTTATACCCTGCAACCCAACGCAGGCGTGAAAGCCCGGGATTGTTTCATGAAAGCCCATGCGTTAAGGCCGGAAAATCCCTATTATCATGTCGCATTGGCTCAAACGGAGCTGCGCCTGGGCTCCGGCGGCCGCATCCTGCCGCTTGTAGAAGCGGGCCTGCGCGCAGACACGGAGCAATGCCGCCGCCATGTCACCCTCGGGATTGAAATGCCGAGCGCCTATTTTACAATCGCCCGCTGCCATTTTCTCCTGGGTGAGGCAAGCGCCTGCCTCTGTGCTTACGCACGTGTGATCGCAGGATTCATGGGGCAGGCTGATTACGGCTCCAGCAGCCTGCTGGACGACGAAATTGTGATCATTGAACAGTTGAAGCGCTTCCAGCCGGAACTCTCTGAACAGGTTCTCGCCCTGCTGCATCTGGTCCGCTGGATAAACCGCCGGGGAGACAAAAAAGACATCGGCGGAAAAAAGAGCCTGGCCTGGCTGAAGAATCGACGGACGTGTGGCGGGCCATCCAGGAAGCCTGTACTCTTGATCATCGGCGGAGCCGAATTGATGCCGCGCCGGAAAATTCAGGGCTATTTCGGTCATCTGCATGAAGCGTTGGAATTTTTCCAGGGTACCGTCGTGTCCGGCGGCACGACATCCGGCATACCGGGCCTGGTCGGAGACGTCACCCGGATGCTTTCAGCCCAGGGTTTCGGTAAATATGATCTGGTGGCTTATCACCCCCGGAAACTTCCCAAGGATGCAAGAATCCATCCAAGCTATAAGATCGTCGGAAAAACCCAGGCAGACCATTTCTCGGAGCGCGAATTGATAGCCTGCTGGGTGGACCTGCTCCTGGCGGGTGTGGAACCCAGAAAAATAACAGCGCTGGGCATCAACGGCGGCAGAATTGCGGATGTCGAATACCGTCTCGCCCTGGCCTTCGGCGCCCGTGTCGGTGTCATGCGTGACAGCGGTCGCGCAGCCGCATTGCTTCTGTCCGATCCGGCCTGGAAGGACCATCCCAACCTTTGCGTATTGCCTGAAGACAAACTGGTTGTCTGGGCATTCGTCAACCGGTACAACAATCTGAGATTGCCGCAGGACGTGGTGGAGAAAGCCGCACCTGTCGCGCATGAATTTTACCGTCAAAAACGTTTTTCAAAGGGTGAGACGAGCGATGAATCGCTGAAACCCTGGGACAAGATCCGTGAGGAAAGCTTAAGGGAATCCAACAGGGATCAGATCGCTTTTATGGACAATCTGCTGCAGAAGTGCGGTTTTAAAATTCAAAATAAATCCAAAAATTCGATCAACCTTCTTCGATTTAAAAAAGAGGAAATCGAGGAACTGGCTGAACACGAGCATGCGCGATTCGTCATGGAACGGCTGTCTGAAGGCTGGACCTACGGTAAAATCAAGGATGTCGCGAAAAAAACAAGTCCATATCTGATACCGTGGGATCAAGTGCCGGATAATGTCAAAGAATATGACCGGGAAGCGGTGGCTGTTTTCCCGCAGCTCCTCAAAGACCTCGGCTATGAGATTGAACGATGTTAAAACAACGATCAACATAAAACCAGATCGGTTTACCACAGCGGCATCGCAAACCTCGTCACCATTGCCTGCAGTTATAGAATCCGTCAGCGAGCGCTTACCCCGCGTCTTACCGCGGGGTAAGCGAGAAAATCCAAATGTCTTCTTCTTTACAGATCGAAGATTCCCCGGCAGCTCACTGCCGGGGAGCCTCAATTTTTCAAAAGTCAAACCCTCTGCGAACATCTGACAAGAATCTTCAGCCGTTCCCAACCAGGGCTGCGTTTCACCTCCCGGCCGAATCGTCCATCTGCGTTCACCGGCGAATGGACGTATTTTGCCTCAAACAGCTCCATTGCCGTAAAAAATCCGCCTTGACAATCCCGATTGCGCATTCTATCTTCTAAAAAAGGACCGTTTTCCAGCAACACCGGTCAATTCAACCGGTCCGAATTTACTATAAATTTGAAGCTTCCCGGCAGGGGACTGTTTCGGAATTTTTGAGTCGAGACAGGCGACGATTCTCTTCTCGCGCCTGCCCGGCTGCAGTCGACAGGCGCCTCCGCCGACAGATTGAAGCGCCCGGCTGAAGGCTGCCGGGAACAAGCCGTCAGAACAAACCAGGCTCCTGCCTGCGCCCCGCGAATCATCAGGAGGAAAATATGAAACGGATACTTGCTTCATTCATAGCCCTGTACACAGGATTCGCCGCAATGTCAAGCGCGCAGACCATACCTCCAGGCGGAACGCCCGTGGTCGCGGAGAACGCCATCGTGAAAATGAACATCTCGAACACATCGATGGCCTCAAAAAAAACCATTGCAGTGGAGGGCCAGAGTTTCACGCAGGCCGTTCAGATTCAAACCAAAACCAAACCCGCGAACACGTGGGACATTCAGCTTCAGACCCGCAACACGCAGGCCGTCAGCAAGGACGACGTGCTTCTCGCTGCGTTCTGGGCGAGGGCCGCCGCATCCAGCAGTGAATCCGGAGAAGCGTACAGCGCCTTTGTTTTCGAGATCGGCGCGGATCCCTGGACCAAATCCGCGGATTTCTCCTTCTCCGTAATCGGCGAATGGAAACAGTTTTTCGTCCCCTTCACGGCCCTTCAGAATTTCAGCGTCAATCAGGCTAACATCCATTTCCGGCTGGGTTACGCCCCCCAGACCCTGGAGCTGGCGGATTTCCAATGCCTGAATTACTTCAAGACGCTGAAGGAGGAAGACCTCCCGGTCACGCCCATCACCTATATCGGCATGGAAGACGACGCGGCCTGGCGCGAGACTGCCAGGCAGCGCATCGACCGGTACCGGAAAGCCGATATCGCGGTCAAGGTGCTCGACGCATCCGGCAATCCGGTCCCCGGCTCCTCCGCGCATGTGGAGATGCTGAAGCACGCATATAAATTTGGATCCGCAGTGACCGCGGACATGATCACGAACAACACAGCTGACGGAGAAACGTACCGGAGCGTCATCACGGACCATTTCAACCGCGTCGTGATGGAGAACGACCTGAAATGGCCCAATTGGGAGAGGACGGACACGCGGACCCGGACGCTGAACGCGCTGGACTGGCTGACAAGCGAGGGCATCGAGATCCGGGGGCATTGCCTGGTATGGCCGTCCTGGAACCACATGCCGGACGATCTGGAACAGAACCAAAACAATACGGACTATCTCAGAAACCGCGTCCTGGACCATATCGAGGACGAAGCAGGGGAGCTCGCGGGCCTGCTTGTGGACTGGGACGTGGTGAACGAGCCGTATTCCGAACATGTTCTGCAGGACATTCTGGGAAACGATGTGCTGATCGACTGGTTTGTTAAAACGCATGAAATGGACCCGGATGCCAGGCTTTATCTGAACGATTACAGCATCATCTCGGGCGGAGGCATCAACACAACCCATCAGGATCATTTCTATAACACGATTCAATTCCTGAAGGACGGCGGAGCGCCCATACACGGCATCGGCGTCCAGTGCCATTTCGACAGCAATGTCACGCCTCCGGAACGGATCTGGAGCGTCCTGGACCGTTTCGCGGGCCTGGGGCTTCCCATTCAAAGCACGGAGTTCGACATCAACGCCAAGGACCCGAATCTCAAAACCCTTTACATGAGGGATTTCATGACCACGTTCTTCAGCCATCCGGCTACCGTCGGGATCATCATGTGGGGCTTCTGGGAGAACCGCCACTGGCGGCCGGACGCGGCTTTATGGACGGCAGACTGGGATCTCAATCCCTGGGGCCGGATGTGGGTCGATCTGGTGACAAAGACCTGGTGGACGGACGAAGCGCTCGTGCCGGACGCGTCGGGGGACTGCCTGACGCGCGGGTTTCTGGGAGATTACCGGGTGACTGTAGAGGCCGGTTCCGTTCAAAAAACAGCCTATTTTTCCCTGGGCAGCGGAGGCGTGTCCGTCACCCTGAACGGTCAGGACCTCTCGATCACGCATGGCGAACCGTCCGGCGCGCAATCCCGTGCCGGCGCGCCGGAACGATATACGCTTTATCAACCTTACCCGAATCCGTGCAACCCTTCAGCCACGATCCGGTACCTGCTGCCGAGGAAGGAAACCATATCCCTGCGCGTGTATGATGTGCGTGGCAGGGAAGTGAAAACTTTGGTCGAGGCGGATCAGCCTGCAGGGGATTATTATCTGAACTGGAACGGAAGGGATCATGCGGGCCGTACCCTGGCCTCCGGGTTATACATCGTGCACATGGAAGCCGGTCCCTTTTCGGATCAGGAGAAGATCATGCTGTTGAGGTGAAATTCTTCAGGCTCTGATAAAAAAATCGTTTATTTCTTGCTCGAAACCGGCAGATGGGAAGGAGCTTAAAATCCGAAATACAAGCGCAGCATGAGCGTTAAAGTCATAGAATCATATATACTCGAGCCATCTTTATTGAATCTGACAGCGAGAACATATACCGCAGCTAGTCGCGGGCTCAGCGAGCGGCTATAATCTATTTTTTCCCGCAAGATAAAAGATTCCCCCGCAGCTTGCAGCGAGGAGCTTCAATCCGATCATCAAAGGAAAAGGCATGCACAGACGTACCAAAATCATCCGCGTATTTGTCAGTTCCACATTCGAGGATCTGAAACTGGAGAGAGACGCCCTGCAGCAGGGAGCGTTCAGGAATCTCCGTGAGTACTGCAGGGAAAAAGGCTGGCAGTTTCAGGCTGTGGACCTGCGCTGGGGCATCAACAACGAGGCCACCATTGACCAGCGCACTATGGAGATCTGCCTGCGGGAGATCGAACGCTGCCAGGAACAGTCACCCAGGCCCAATTTCATCGTTCTCCTTGGCGAACGGTACGGCTGGCGGCCTTTGCCTGACCGTATCCTGCACAGCGTGTATCTCGAGATGGTAAAGGAAATGCCTTCGGATCTTGTACCCAGGTTCAACCAGTGGTACGAAAAAGACGAAAATCAGCTTCCCGAACCGGTCTGGCGGATCAAGGCCCGAGAGGGGCGGTACATCGATTACAGGGAATTCGATGTGGAGGTGCAGAGGCCTCTGGTTGAATTCTTCACCAAATGGTCGATCAAAAACCTGCCTGACCCGGATCTCCCAAAGAATTCAAACGATCCGCGGGCCTTACAGAGACTGCGCATGGAACGGTCCGCAACAGAGCAGGAGATACACGCGGGGGCATTCCGGGTGGAAGACGCATCTGAACATGTACACACATTTTTCAGGCAAATGCCCGATTGTCCTGCGGAGAACGCAACGTATCGGGATTCCGATACCGGTCCTGTGGAGCGGCTTTTCAGGAATCTGAAAAAATTCCTTCCGCCTGAAAATGTTCACCCGTTCAGCGCAGCATGGGACAAGACAAAGAATCAGCCTGGAACGGCTCATCTGAAGGCATTGTCCGATGAGGTTGAAAAGCGCCTGAAGAAGATCATAGACAATGAGATTGAGAAGTACAAAAAAACAGACGAAGACCAAATCGAGCAGGACGCGCATGAGGCCTTTGCCAAAGAACGGACTTTCGGTTTTGCCGGCAGGGAAAAAGACATCGGGGCAATCTGCAATTATGCAGGTTCGAATGCCAACACGCCTTTTGTTGTCTGGGGGGAATCCGGCACAGGAAAGTCCGCGCTGCTCGCCATGACAGCCTTTCAGCTCCAAAAAACCATGTCGAATGCCAATATAATAGCCCGGTTCATCGGAGTGACCGGAAAATCCTCTGCAGGCCACACGCTCCTGTATGATCTGTGCAGGAATCTGTGCGCTTTATATGGGGGCGATCTCGCTCAAATCCCGCAAGACCCGGTCAAGCTGGAGGTTGTTTTTCCCGAATACCTGCTCAAGGCAACTGCGGATCATCCGCTCGTACTGTTCATCGACGCTCTTGACCAGTTCCGGGACTCAGATCCTGCCAGGCAGCTGAACTGGCTTCCCGGGTTCCTTCCTCCAACCGTGAAGATTGTACTCTCGACTTTGAAAGGTGAATGTTTCGAAAGGCTCAAGCAGAGAAATGATCCTGCTCCTCAATTTCATGAAATCACGCCCCTTGCTGCAGTGGACGGACGCCGTGCTCTGGAAGCCTGGCTTAAACGGGAAAACCGCACTTTGCAGGACCATCAGAAAGAGCAGATCATCAAAGATTTTGAACATGCCGGTTGCGCGCCATTGTACCTGCATCTGGTTTTCGAACAGGCCCAGCATTGGAAGTCTTTCGAACGCAGGCAGCGCCTGGGCCGTAACATCCCAGAGATGATCGAAGATTTCTATGAAATACTTTCCAGACCGGAGGCTCACGGCTCCATTGTGGAAAAGACCCTCACTGCAATACGCTGCGCCAAGCAGGGCCTGAGCGATGATGAAATACTCGGCGTGCTCTCAGCAGACAACGACTTTTGGAGCAGCTTCGGCATACAAAATTTTCATACCTCAGATGCAGGGGGAAAAAAGGATGCGGTCATACGCCTGGTTCCACCCGTTCTTTGGATCCGTCTGTATCATGATCTGGAATATTACCTGACCCGCCGCAACGCACCGGGCGGCGAGGTGATCACCTTTTACCATAGTCAGCTCAGCGAGGTAGTGGACGCCATGTATCTGGCAAGGTCGGGATTCAAACAGAAAAGGCACAAAGACCTGGCTGATTTTTTTGCGGCAAAGCAATGGTTTCTAAGGAAGATACCCTTTCGGATCCCAAACCGACGAAAGTTGGATGAATTACCATGGCAGTACCTCAAATCGGAAAATCCGATCGCACTCAAAGAAGTATTGGGGAACCTCGATTTATTTAATCAATATATCTTTGATAATAAAAAATATGAACTGCTGGGGTATTGGCTGAGTCTTGGAGATCTACAGAATATGATTGATGTATATATGCAATCCTTGTCTATTTATCAAGAAAAAGAACAGGATATTAAAAAGCATGCAGAAGAATTCAATATTTTAGGTGCCTTTTTTGAAGATGCAGGTTTATTCAATGCAGCGGAATCCCTTTACCGCCACGCTCTCGTCATCAGAGAAAAGGTGTTTGGCCCGGAACATCCAGATACAGCACAAAGTTTGAACAACCTGGCCGTTCTGCTGAATAACAAGGGTGATTACGCAGGCGCAGAACCTCTTTATCGTCGCGCTCTCTCCATCAAGGAAAAGGCTCTTGCACCCGACCATCCGGATACAGCAACAAGCTTGAACAATTTGGCCTTGCTGCTTAACAACAAAGGGGATTACACCGGTGCTGAGATCCTTTTCCGCCACGCTCTGGCTATCTGGGAAAAGAATCTCGGACCGGACCATCTGTTTACTGCAACAAACCTGAACAATCTGGCTGTTCTACTTAAAAACAAAGGAGATTACTCAGGCGCTGAGCCTCTATATCGTCGCGCTCTGGCTATTATTGAAAAAGTTGTTGGACCGGATCATCCGGATGCAGCATCAAGCCTAAACAACCTGGCCATACTGCTTGACAATAAAGGAGATTACGCAGCCGCGGAGCCCCTTTATCGCCGCGCTCTCTCAATACGCGAAAACGTTTTTGGAACGGAACACCCAGATGTTGCATCAAGCCTGAACAACCTGGCCGTTCTGCTCAAAAACAAAGGGGATTACACTAGCGCGGAACCCCTTTACCGCCGCAGTCTGGCCATCAGGGAAAAGACTCTTGGATCGGACCATCCAGAAACAGCGCAAAGTCTTAACAATCTCGCCGTTCTTCTTAAAAACAAAGGGGATTACTCAGGCGCTGAGCCTCTTTGCCGTCGAAGCCTGGCCATTAGGGAAAAGGTTCTTGGCCCCGACCATCCATACACGGCGCAAAGTCTAAATCACCTGGCCACGTTGCTTGACACGAAAGGGGATTACACAAGCGCGGAGCCCCTTTTCCACCGCGCTCTGGCCATCAGGGAAAAAACACTCGGACCAGATCATCCGTACACTGCAACAAGCATTCACTGCCTAGCCGAGCTGCTAGA
>JAFGEX010000216.1 GCA_016931355.1 bacterium | reverse complement strand
CTTTCGCCTGTTAGGGATGAGTGATATTTTTTGTCCGGCCTTAAAGAAGACGCTCTGATACAACAGACCGCCTCTGCTCAGGTCCATTTGCGGTAAGAGCGACCGCCTGCGGATTTGTTGTCAGGTCGGACGGCGATTTGGCGCCGGAGGGAGTCCAGGATCTCGCATAAGCGGATTCCATCGACAGTCCGGATCCATCATGCCTCACGTTTTTTTACCTCCGATCGCCTATTGGTTTCGCTTCTGCGGAACGAAAGGACAGCCGTACAACGGCTTAGAACCTTCCAATTTTGACTCAGTTCAGTCAATCGGCTTATGGATTGAACGAGCAAAAAACCGGAATTTTCACCATTGAGATAAAATACCATTTCAGGGTCTTTTGAACATCCCGTCTTTGCCGATTCTGTCTATGGCAAGCAAGCTTATATCCTTGGAGAATGGGTGGTTATATTCAGATGAAAGGAGCGTATCATGAGACATTTTGGAATGGCATGCCTGCTCATTTTCGGCTTTGGAGCAGCGTTTTCGATATGCGCCGCCCCTCAGGGAGAGGCGCTGGCCCGGATTCAGGTGGATGAAAACGGTCATGTGCAGGTGCTGAATCTTCAGGATGCCTTGCCGGTGGCTTCTCAAAAAGCCATGAATCCCGGCCCGAACCTGACCTACGATCCGGCCGGGTGCTCCATCGCCTGGAACGATCCCTTTCTCTCCATCAGCGTCCGGGTGACCAACAACGGGACCGTAAGGTCGGGTCGCTGTTCTCTGGGGTATTATTTGTCCCACGACCAAAGCATTTCGCCTTCCGACCACTTGATCGGATCGGAGAACATTGATGAACTGGGGCAACGTTCCACCTTCAACGGGGCGATCAGAAAGGACATCTCGACCGTCTATGGAAGCTGGTATGCCGGTTTTTTCATAGACGATATGAATCAGGTCAACGAGGATGATGAAAGTGACAACGGATTTTGCTGGGGTGAGCCGAAGATCGACATATGGCAGCCGATGCCGGATCTCATTGTATCCGGCATCGAAGTGACTGATCAAATGGGTCCGACCATTCACTGCAATGTGACGGTCAAGAATATAGGATCGGTGAAGGCGGGATCCTTTTATACCCGCATCGGTATCTGCTATGATCCGGTTTCGCCGGCAGGCGCGCAAATGGGCCTGTACGTATTGACAAGCGGCCTGAATCCCGGCGCTACCGAGGTGATCCCGGATTGTCACGGTCAGTTTTGCTCATTTCCGGGCGACTACTTTGTTTGTGCTGAAGTCGATAAGGAAAATGATGTCCTGGAATCGAACGAAAACAACAATGTGATGATCCAAACGGAAGATCCGCTGGTGATCACGGGATGCAAGTCTGAAGATATTTACGAATGGGATATGGATGTGCCGAAAACCGATATGCCGCCGGTGATCGACGGCATCATGGACCCCGTCTGGCACAGTGTCTGCTCGGAACCGATGGGGGAGATATCCTTTTTTTCTGCAACCCAGCCCGACAACTGGACCGATGCCTACGCCAGTTTCAAGGTGATGTATGACAAGCATTGTCTATTCCTATTTATCCAGGCGAACGACGATATTACCAATACAGCGGGCAGCAGTGGATGGGATCAGGATTCATTTGAAGTCTATTTCGACGGGGACAACAGCAAGAACGACGCAGCCACAGGATACGACGGCGACGACGTGCATTTGAGGTACATCTATGGGCAGACCACCGATCACCTTCACGGGGCGCCGAATTCAGTCTGCCAGTTTCTGGATACGGATGACGGGTACAACTGCGAGATCCGGATTCCGGGCAATGAGGTGCCCTTCCCCCTGATTCCGGGTCAGACATTCGGATTCGAGATTCAATTCAATGATAGTGATACAGGAACACGGAATCATCTGCTATTCTGGGCTTCCGATTTTGGAACGGCCTGGCAGGATCCCAGCCTGTGGGGCACAGCCCGAACCATCGGTTACATCGCGTCCTACCCGATGCGCGTGCTTCATGTGGCGGATCCGCTGGACACCTCAACGGATCCTTCCGAGGAACCGGCATGGGATGATCTGCCCTGGTTCAGCGACAACACGTTTGTCCGTGTGAACCACGGCTCTCCCTTCAGCCCGCATTTTGCTGTCACCGGTTTAAACGGATGGAATGACTGCCGGATGAATTATAAAATGGCCTGGCACAACACCAAACTGTACCTCTATGTCCGGATGTATGATGACCATTTCAGCTATTACAATTCTAACGGCATTCTTCCGGCCGATGGTTTCCGGATTCTTCTGGACGGAAACAATGATAAGACGTCGACGTTCGATGCCGACGATCAGCTCTACGATGTCAACTTCGGCATCACGGTCTCTGATGGCTATTATCATGAGGATTATGAAATTGACCTCGGAACCGATCTCGGCGTAACGCCGGCTGTGGGAGATCTGATGGGTTTTGATATCTTCTGCAACGACAATGATGGCAGTTCGCCGGATGTCCAGTGTCAATGGTATTCCAATGACGTTGTCGCTTCGGAGAATCCCGGTCTGTGGGGAACGATTCGGTTTTCAGCAGGAATGCAGCGCACTTCAAACTCGGTGAAAAACGGGCAATTCTCGGAAGCCATGGACGGTTGGCTGTTCAACGTAAAGGGATCCGCTGAAGCCACAGGCGTCGTCGAAGACGGCGTGTTTCACGCGATGATCACCAAAGGCGGCGCGGATTTACCGGACCTCGTTTTGCAGCAGAAGGGAATCATCATCCAGAACAAACCGGTTTCGGAGGGGATCATCATTCAAAACATGCCCGTCTCCCTGACCTTCAAAGCCAAGTCGGACGCCCCGAAGGAGATTCAGGTCTATTTGACAGCCGGTCAGGGCGTTGCAAAAGCATCGGAAGAACCTGTGCTTTTTTCTCTGGATACGACATGGCAGACATACGAGTGCTCATTTACGGTTGAAACGGCGGACAGCGATTCTGTCGAGATCGGATTCTGTATCGGCGGATCCGACGCGGATTTTTACCTGGACAATGTCGGACTCGTTGAAAGCGATGCGAACACCTCGGCACCTCAGGAACCTGCCATGCCCTCGGAAACGGCTCTTTCGCTGAACTATCCCAATCCCTTCAATCCATCCACGACGATCCGTTATGTCCTGCAGAGGCGTGCGTTTGTGGAACTAAAGGTCTTCAACGCGTTTGGGCAGGCGGTTGCGGTCCTCGTCAGTGGGCAAAAACAGGCGGGCAGTCATGAAATCACCTGGAATGCCAGGGGCATGCAATCCGGTCTGTATTTGTATCGACTCCGCGCGGGTGGATTCTCTAAAACCGGGAAAATGATACTAATGAAATGAACCAATCAGAGCCGCATCCGTCCAATCTCGCAAGATGGAGGACTTTTTATTCTGGTGATCAGGAACGCCGGCATTCCTATTGATGTGAGCTGATCCAGGATGGTCCGGCGCCATGACAGGAGAACGGCGCCAGGTCAGCAAAACAAACCTGTTTCACCATACAGACGCCTTGAATCTGTCAGCGAGCGCATTCCCCGCCGCTTGCGGCGGGGAGCTTCAATGCTCCTCTCCTCCGCATTCACTTCTCACCCTATGCCGGGCGAGCCGCGATAAAAGGTGTGGAGCAAGATATCCCCCGTTCAAAACCAGGATGATTTCTAAAAAAATGACTTGATAAACCGGACTCTGCGGATTATATTAACCACCAGGGTAGTTAATAATGACTTCAAGAACAAAAAACGATCCCCTGGTGGACCGGCTGGCCGCCCTGGGGTTTTCCGGATACGAGGCCCGGGCCTATGTGGCCCTGCTGGAGGGCCATCCGGCCACCGGCTATGAGCTCGCCAAACGCTCGGGCATCCCGCCGTCCAAAATCTATCCCGTCCTCAAAAGGCTGATGGACCGGTCCATGGTCTCGCCCGTCTCGGCGAACCCGGTCAAGTACCTGCCCCAGAACAGCAGGCTGTTTCTGAAGAATCTCAGGCAGGATTTCCAGTCGGCCCTGTCCTACATCGAGGAGCATCTTCCCAGGCAGACCCGGACCGACTTCGATTACATCTGGAACATCCGGACAAAGGCGGAGCTCCTGTCCAGGGCCTCGGAGCTGATCGCGCAGGCGAGGCGGGAGATCCTTCTTCTGGCCTGGGATCCCGAGCTTCAGGAACTGATTCCCCCGCTGAAATCAAAAACGAAGACCGTCAAACTGGCCATCATCCAATTCGGCGAAATGCCGGTCAGCCATCCCGTCCTCTACAGGCACCGGATCCCGGGGATCATCCGTTCTGAAAAAGGCGGGCGGGAGCTGACGCTGGTGACGGACGAGGAAAGCCTGCTTCAGGGTCTGATCACGCGTTCCCGCGTGAACGGGATATACACGTCCAACCCCAGCCTGGTGCAGGTCGCGCTGGACTACATGCGCCATGAAATCTATACAAACAAGATCTTCAACCGGTTTGAGAAGGTTCTTTACAGGGAATACGGGGACGCCCTCAAAAAACTCAGAGACATCTGGAAGCCCTGAATAGGGGAAAGGATGAGAAATCCCATGGGAACGGATCAGGAAATCAGGCGCGTGCTGTCCGGTCTCGGAATAGAAGCCGTGAATCCGGGGGCATCGGACGGAGCGGAGTGGTTCGGCCACGGGCCGGATTCGGAAATCATCTCTCCGGTGAACGGGAAAACGCTTGCGAAAATCAAACAGGCGGATGTAAACGACTACGACAGGATCATCCGCGAGGCGCACAAGGCATTCCATTTTTGGCGCCAGGTCCCGGCGCCGAGGAGAGGCGAAATGGTCCGCCTTCTGGGCGTCAGGCTGCGCGAAAAGAAGGACCTGCTCGGCAGGCTGGTCACCCTGGAGATGGGCAAGTCCATCCAGGAAGGCTGGGGCGAGGTGCAGGAAATGATCGACATCTGCGACATGGCCTGCGGCCAATCCCGCATGCTGTACGGCGTGACCACGCAAAGCGAGCGGGCCAAACACCGCATGTTCGAGCAATGGCATCCGCTCGGCATCGTGGGCGTGATCACCGCCTTCAATTTCCCGGTGGCCGTGTGGAGCTGGAACACCGCGATCGCGCTGATCTGCGGCGATGTCGTGGTCTGGAAGCCGGCCAGCGCCGCGCCTCTCTGCGCCATCGCCTGCCAGAAGCTCTTTGCGGAAGTGCTCCGGGAAAACCGCATGCCGGCCGGCATCTCGAACCTCGTCGTCGGTAGGGGATCGGAAATCGGGGAATGCATCAACAACGACAGGCGCATCCCCCTGATCAGCTACACGGGATCCACCAGGCTGGGAAGGCATATCGCGGAGAAAGCAGGCGCAAGACTGGGAAGAACCATCCTCGAGCTGGGCGGCAACAATGCCGTTATTGTG
>JAFGEX010000215.1 GCA_016931355.1 bacterium | reverse complement strand
TTCACGCCGCCGATCGGCAGCACTTTGCCGCGCAGCGTGATTTCGCCCGTCATGGCGAAATCCTTGCGCACGGGCTTGTTCGTAAGCAGGGAGACAAGGGCTGCGGCGAGTGTGACGCCGGCGGAAGGCCCGTCCTTGGGCGTGGCCCCCTCGGGAATGTGGATGTGCAGGTCCTGCTTATGGAAAAAATCCTCCGGGATCCCGTATTTCGCCGCATGGGACCGGATGTAGGAAAGCGCGGCCTGCGCGGACTCCTTCATCACCTCGCCCAGTTGGCCGGTCAGAACCAGACCCTTGCCGCCGGACATGGCCGTCGCCTCCACGAACAGAATCACGCCGCCGACTGGGGTCCAGGCGAGACCGGTCGCAATGCCCACTTCGTCCTTCCTCTGCGCCATTTCGGAGATGATCTTCTGCGGCCCAAGCAATTCGTGGACGTTGCCCGCGTCCACGATGACCTTGTGTTTGCTGCCTTCAGCGATCATGCGCGCCACCTTGCGGCAGCAGGTGCCGATCTCGCGCTCCAGGTTGCGGAGGCCCGCTTCCTGCGTGTATTCGGAAATGATCTTCTTGATCGCCCGGTCCGTGAAACGGATCTGGGAACGCTTGAGCCCGTTCTCTTCCCGCTGCCTGGGGATCAGGTAGGTCTTGGCGATCTCGAGCTTCTCCTCCTGGATGTATCCCGGCAGCCGCAGCACTTCCATGCGGTCGAGGAGCGGCCTGGGTATCGTGTCCAGCATGTTGGCCGTTGTGATGAACATCACCCTGGACAGATCGAAGCTGACTTCGAGGTAGTGGTCCGAAAAGGAGGCATTCTGCTCCGGATCGAGAACCTCGAGCAGCGCGGACGCCGGATCGCCGCGGAAATCCGTCCCGACCTTGTCGATCTCATCGAGCATGAACACGGGATTGTTCGAACCCGCCTTCTTCATCCCCTGTATGATGCGGCCCGGAAGCGAGCCGATATAGGTGCGCCTGTGGCCGCGTATCTCAGCCTCGTCCCGCATGCCCCCGAGGGAATACCGGATGAACTGCCTGCCCATGGCCCTCGCGATGGATTTGCCCAGCGACGTCTTGCCGACCCCCGGCGGGCCGACGAAGCACAGGATGGGCCCTTTCGAGCTTTCCTTGAGCTTGCGCACGGCCAAAAATTCCAGGATCCGGTCCTTGACGTCCTTCAGGTCGTAATGATCCTCATCCAGGATACGTTTGGCATGGCTGATGTCGATGCTGTCCTCCGTGGCCTTTTTCCAGGGCAGGCTGATCAACCAGTCCAGGTAGGTGCGGGACACCGTATATTCGGCAGCCTGAGGCGGCATCTTGGCGAGCCGGTCCAACTCCTTCTCCGCCGTCTCGCGCGCCTCCGCACTCATACCCGCCTGTTCGATGCGGGCCTTGATCTCGTCCACCTCGGCCGTGCGTTCGTCCTTTTCCCCAAGCTCCTTCTGGATGGCCTTCATCTGTTCGCGGAGGAAATACTCGCGCTGACTGTCCTCGATCCGGTTCTTGACCTCGGACTGGATCTTGTTGCCCAGCTTGAGGAGTTCCAACTCGCGGTTCAGGTAGCCGAGCAGCTTGGTCAGCCGCTTTTCGACGTTCAGGGTTTCGAGGATGACCTGGCGCTCCTTGACGTCTATCTTCAGGTTGGAGACGATGAGATCAGCCAGCCTGCCCGGGTGTTCGAGATTGGCGACCGCCTGGCCCAGTTCCTCGGGCAGGAACGGGGACAGAGACACGATTTTCTGAAACACGTCCAGAACTTCGCGGCGCAGAGCCTCGATCTTCACGGACTTGGCCTGTTCCTCCGGGATCATGGCAACGCGCGCCTTCAGGTAGGGTTCGTTCTGGGTCACGGCGATCAGCTGGATGCGCGTCAATCCCTGAACCATCAGGCCCATGCTGCCGTCGTTGATGCGGAACATCTTGAGCACATAAACAGCAGTCCCGACGGTGCTGAGCCTGTCCCCTCCCTCCACGGCCTCCTTGTCCCTGAGCGCGAAAAGCCCGACGATCTTCCGTTCGCTGAGTGCCTGGTTGATGACCGCCATGCGCTTTTCATCGGAGATGATCAGCGGCGCGACCACGTAGGGGAAGACGAGGATGTTGGCCATGGGGAGAATCGGAAGCTCTTCCGGTATGGCCGGCATCTCTCCGAATTCGCTCGGCTGATGCAGGATGCTCTGTTCGTTCATAAAATCCTTATTCCACCTTGATATCCACGGCCCCGGGCGCCGGCTGCGTTTTCTTCGGCAGCCGGATTCTCAGGAATCCTTCCGAGAACTGCGCGGACAGGTTCTCCATGTCCACGTCGCCGGGCACGTAGAGTTTCTGTTCGAAGGGTCCGTAGTTGATTTCCATTTTATGATACTGCCTGGGCTCGTCCTGAAGGGGCATTTTCCGGATGCCGCGTATGGAAAGAACCCCTTCCTGCAGGGTCACAGCCACCTCGGAGGCGCTGACCTGCGCCAGCTCCAGAATAACGACGAAATCGTTTTCCGTCTCGTAAAAATCCGTTGGGGGCCTCCAGATCAGCTCCTTCCGGTAGAGCGTGGGGTACGTGGCCCCGAAAAAACGCGAGAAGAAGAAATCCAGCTCGTCCTCGATCGGACCGGACAGATCCAGCTCCTGAATCTCTTTCTTTTTGACCTGGGCCATTCTTACATCTCCTCGTTCGTCCGAAAATGGCTTCAACAATTAAACCGGGTCTTCCAGAATCCGGGATTCCGGAACACGATCCGTCCCAAAACGGCCGCTCAGATGACCGGACAGGCCCTTCCTATCCTTCATACGCTGATAATGATAAAGAGATTCGGATTGAAATGCAAGGAAAAAACGGGATTCGAGACTCGGGGATCGGGATTCGGGAAAAAACGGGCATCGTGCTTCGTGCATCGGGCATCGGGAAAAGACGGGAATCGGGGTCCGGGGACCGGGGTTCGGGGGAAAAATATTCGTGAATGAGGAATTGGGTGTCCAGGAAATCGTCAATGGTTCATCTTCAATCAAAAATGACTTTGTGCATCGGGCATCGGGAAAAAAACGGGAATCGGGGTTCGGGGATAGGGGTTCGGGAAATCGAAAATCGTCAATCGTCCGTCGTCAATCGGAAATGATCTCATGCATCGTGCCTCGTGCATCGGGAAAAAACGGGAATCGGGGTTCGGAGATAGGGATTCGGAAATTGATCTCCGTTCAACGATTGCAGATTGCAGATCTCAGATCGGGAAAGTTAGGAAAACGTGGTTGGGACATCTGAGATCGTTGATCTGAAATCTGGATTCTGAGATCTTTTTGGAGTGCGGCGGCTTGCTGCCGCAGGCAGGCTTTTCCCCCGTCTCCGGGGCCTGCTTCAGCGTTTAGCCTTTTTTGACTTTAAGGCAGAGGGAGGCATGCGGACACGTCCGGACTTTCTGACAGTCAGCCTGTTCCTGATTTTTAAATATTCAGAATATTTGTTTTCGACTTTTGACCACCTGCCTATTTCCTTCAGGTCGATCTCGTTATTCATGGCGACCATGACAGCCTGTTCCAGTGACTGGAGGTCGTCCCAATGAAAATAAGCAGACAATCTGTCCTTGATACAATCGGTCGGTGACAATAAAGCCAGTTCACCTGTACTGAACTTCAGGGTCACGATATCTTTTACAGGTTCACTGCCGACAGATAAAGGCCCGGCCAGGAACTCCACGATGAACCGTGTATCCGGGTGCTTGAAATAACGGTTTTCTTCATAAAAACCGATTTCCGCCAGTGCGTTCATGATGATTTTCCGATCGAGGACGTTATGCACAAAATCAAGATCAACCGATTCGTATTTGTTTGAGGAATAGAACGACACGCATGCTCCACCGGAAAGAACGCATGAAACAGCGTGGTTGTTCAAGTGAGACCAGATATAAGCAGCCAGCTCCGCAAGGGACATCCGGGCGATGGATTTCAAAGCGGCTTTCCTTTTCTTCTGGGTCTTTTACGATTCATGGTCAGCGAAATTCGATCCGTTTTCGGTAAAAACGTGAAAAGCTTTTTAAAAAGAATTTCAAGTTCCTTTTTAAACGGATATCTGGGATTGAGGCCATAGAGGATTGTTTTGCCTGCGCTGCGGCTGTACAAAATCCCTCCGTTCTCCAGTCTTTCCAGCTGTTTCTGGATTTGACTCAAATCCGTATCGAAATAGCGTGATATTTCCCTGGCATACCCTTCATTGCGAAAAACCAGGTACAACAAGATCCGCTCGCGATTCGTCGAACCGATCAAAGATTCCAGCATAACGACCTCTTATATAGGTGATATGACCACCACAATAGGTCAATATAATGATCTCTGCACAAAAAGCAAGCGAAATCCGGGATCGCGGTCAGAACAGCTGGTGCTGTGTTCATTATTTTGCACGTCGTTTATCATGCACCAGTAAAATGGATTGGAGCATCCCGGCACCTTGCGGCAAGGAATTCGCTGGCTGGCAGATTGAATCCCCCCTGCAGCGAGCTACCGGTGTATCTTCGATCTGTAAGGAAAAAGACGTTTAGATCCGCCTGCTTACCCCGTGGCAAGCCACCGGGAATGCGCTCGCTGTCAAATTCAACCCGAGCGCAGATAAATCCCGGAAATCACCCTTCAGCGCATAGCCCCGGCCTGAGCAACCAATAATGCTTCAGATGGTCCCTGATGCTGTATTTGACGATCAAAGCATCCCGGTTTTCGAAGACGAGGTGAATCCTCAATTCCCCGCCTTCGAGTTCCAGCTTCGTGGACGACACCCGCATCTGGTCGAAAAGCCGCTCCGCCTCCTGCCGGGTCAGGGGGTGAATAGCCTGCTGCCCGGTATGGCTTTCATGGTTCCTGGACATTCAACATCCGTTTCATGCCCTGCCGGTATGCATCAAAGGCCTTCCTCCCGTTTTCCGTCAGAGCCAGCATGGTATGGGGTTTCTTGCCGATGAACTCCTTCAGAATCTGAACATATCCCGCAGCCTCCAATTTGGCCAGATGGGATGAGAGATTGCCCTTTGTCAGGCCGGTTTGCCGCTCCAGAAAAAGAAAATCCGCACTCTCCACCACGTAAAGCGTAGCCATGATCCGGTATCGGGCCGGCTCGTGAATGATGCGGTCGATCCCGGCGTCCGGCCTGGGAGGTCCATTCGGTTCATTCCCGGCCATTTTTTTCTCCTTCCGGGGATGACGGATGATGATGCAGAAAATGCATGAACTGCAGGACACCGATCCCGATCAGGATGACAGAGGCTGCACCGAATACCACGGGGAATCCGTGATGCGATGCCATCCTCCTCTGGAAAAGCCATTCCCCCGCCAGGGCGGCAAGCCCGGTACCAAGTCCGTAAATGAAAAAACGGTTCAATTGCATCATCAAACCCGCAGCTGAAAAGGCCGCCACGAGGAAAAGGGCCAACACGGTCGATACCGTCCACGGGGAAGGCATGAAACCGCTGGAGATTCTCACCGAAAACACAAGGCCTGCAATGAAAGAAAGAATGTTTGCCCCCAGAAGAAAAATCAACGTTCTGCGTATTCTGGCTTTCCGCTCCGGCCCGAACTGCACATGACCCAGCCTGGGGATCACCACGCGCCGCTTGATCAGCCGGAGCAGAACGTCGGCAGCCAGGTATACGGGCAGCCAAACGACCGTACTCCAGAAATCTCCGAGCGTGGAGGAGAGAAGAGGGGCAATTGCTAAAATGGAAAGGATGAAACCGGCGCGCATGTCCGCGAGCCCGTCGTTCACCGTGGAGCGGAATACCTGCCGCTCAATGGTCTGAATGTCCTTGTCCTGCATCATGTCACGCCTCCTCTTCCGGGATCCGGTATTTTCGCATGAACCGGCGGAGACGCATGATTCCGATGAACAACAGGATTAGTCCTCCCGCGCCAACCGTGAGGGAAGCGTTCCACAACTTCGGCAGGATGCCTTGAAGCGACTCATACAAGAAACCCGTGAATGCGGGTATGAGCATCCAGGGATTCTCCAGAAAAATCGCCATGGCGCCGAATGGAACCGTAAAGAGCAGAAAACCTGTCAGGGCCTGCCTCAATATCAATCCGAATCCAGCGGCAGGCCCCGCTGCTGCCCGGCCGGACCATGCCAAAACCAATAAAGCTGCAGTCAATACCTGAACGGTGATGAGAACGGCGAACAGTTTCCTCCGGTTCGCCATGCGTTTCGCACCAAGCCGCACCTGTCCGGTTCTGGGCAGCGTGACCTTTCGCTTTCCCACAATAAAAAGCAGCACACCTGCGCCTATGACCGCATAGGTCCAGCGATGCGATATTCCGATTGAGGTCAGGATGGTTCCGGCCAGGAATGTCAAAAACAAAATGCCTATGAAAATTTCAAGAAAACCGTCCTCCCAATGGGAGTGGAACGCCTTGCGTTCAAGGATCTTCAGATCAGGTTCTGGATTCATAGCAGCCTCCATTTCATTTATTATACAATCTTGTTTGCATTACAAACTGATTTACGATAATAAAACTAATTTGTTTCAAAAAGTCAAGCATTTTTTTGAATCACCAATTAAATATTTATTTTTATAGCAATTATAGTATTGAGAATAATGAATTGATCAAAAATCACGAAATCTGGTCCTGAAATCAGAAGCATCGAAATCCTGTTGCATCCTCCATCCCAATCAATATGGACATTTTCACACGCCTTTAAAAAGGTCAAATCCGCTGTTGCGGCCATCTTTCAGCTCCTTGCCGCAGCGGAAAGCACTCCGGGCAATTGAATCTGACAGCGAGCGCATTCCCCGCGGCTTGCGGCAGGGTAAACGAGCGAATGAAAACAAATTTTTCCATGCAGATTGAAGATTCCCGCCGCAAGCGGTGGGGAGCTGCAACAAAGCCTCGGGCCAATCTCCTTGGCGGACAGTTTCAGGGTATTGCGACGGATCAGCACATCAAACCCTTGCAAATGAACCTCAAAGCGGGTATATTCTTAAATATCTGCCGTGACAACCGCGCCAATGATGTTGTTTCATCATGACTGCCGGAGAAGCTATGCACATTCTGGAAGTTGAAAACCTCACCAAAACCTTCAAAAAAGTCACGGCTGTGGACCATGTGAGTTTTCAGGTGCCTGAAGGCGAATTGTTCGGACTGCTCGGTCCGAACGGTGCCGGCAAAACCACGACCATGCGCATGCTCACCACGCTCCTGAAGCCTGATTCCGGATCCGCATCAGTCGCGGGATTCGACGTGATCCAATCCCGCAATGAAGTCCGCGCAGGCATCGGCATGGTTTTCCAGGAGCCGGCCCTGGACAGGCAGCTCACAGGAAGGGAGAACCTGGACTTCCACGGCCGCATGTACGGCATGAAAAAAGATCTGAGAAAATTGCGCATCCGCGAGGTGCTCGACTTAGTCGAGCTGTCCGACCGCGCGAACGATCTGGTGGAGACCTATTCAGGCGGCATGCAGAGGCGGCTCGAGATCGCCCGCGGCCTCATGCATTTTCCCAAGGTCCTGTTCCTGGACGAGCCCACACTCGGTCTGGACGCGCAGACCCGCAGAAAAATCTGGGAATACATACGCCGGATGAACCTGGAACATCGCACGACCATGATTTTGACCACCCATTACATGGAAGAGGCGGACGGACTTTGCGGCCGCGTGGGCATCATGGACAAGGGCAGGATCGTTGCCCTGGACACTCCGAAAAATCTTAAGGATCTGATCGGCGCGGATGTGGTGACCCTTGAAATGGAATCCGGAGATGGGGATATCTACCGGGGACTCGCTTTTGTGAAGGATGTCGTAAAACACGGAAACCGGCTCAGTCTCATGGTGGAAAACGGTGAAAGAAAAATCCCATTGCTGATTGCCCACGCAGCGAAGCATGGCATCGAAGTTTTGAGCGTGGAGCTTCACAAGCCCAGCCTGGAGGATGTGTTCCTCCGCTTCACAGGCGCCACGCTGCGCGACCGGGAAGCCGGGGATTCCGAAAAAAGAAAAATGCATCCGCCCATGGCCCGCAGACGGTAGGGGGCGGAGTTATGAATCGTCCCGCGGAAGGCCTGCACGGATCGGATCCGCAAGAAGACCTCTTCCCCGGGGCTTGCGCCACTGCAGGCGATTCTCTATCAATGCCTTTTTCCTGACGGATCGAGGATTCCCAGCAGCAAACTGCGGGGAGCTTCAATCCCGCAGGATCCCTGCATCAACCGAAGCGGAAAGGAACGAAAAGCATGGTTTCCATCAGCGGGCAGGCTGTTTACATGCTCTGGCTCAGGGAGATGAAGCGGACCTGGCGGGCCAAGAGCCGCATGATCGGCGCCCTCGTCATGCCGCTCTTTTTCCTCGTTTTCATGGGCAGCGGTTTCCGGCGCGCCACGCTGCCGGGCATGCCTGAAGGCGTGGATTACATCACCTTTCTGATCCCAGGCGCGATCGGCATGTCGCTTCTGTTCAGCAGTATGTTCGGAGGCCTGCAGGTTCTCTGGGACAAGGAATTCGGATTCCTGAAGGAAATCATGGTCACGCCCGTGTCCAGGCTGTCCATCGTTCTGGGACGGATGGCCGGGGGATCCACTATTTCCCTTCTGCAGGGATTCATGATCCTTTTACTGAGCACATTCTTCGGCTTCCGCATACACAGCCTATCCGGACTATTGACCGCTGTTGTATTCATGTTTCTCATCGCGTTCACCTTCATCGGACTGGGCCTTTCTTTCGCCTCGAGGATGAAGGACATGCACGGATTCCAGCTTGTCATGAATTTCGTGGTATTCCCAATCTTTTTCCTTTCCGGAGCCCTGTATCCCGTTCAGGGATTGCCTGTGTGGCTCAAGCCGTTTGTTTACCTGGATCCCCTGACCTATGGTGTAGACGGCCTCAGGGCAGGCCTTCTGGGAACCTCGGTGCATCCGCCACTACTGGATTTTGCCGTGCTCGCAACCATCTGTGCGGGCATGGTCACGCTTGGCTCCATCCTATTTGAAACGAGCGATGTGGGGCAATAACAAATCATGAAGAGAGGATGATATGAATCACCGGTTTAAACAAAGCCTGCTTCTCCCCTTCCTGGCCTGCGGGCTCTGGACAGCTGCAGCACATGCGAAAGTCTATAACATCCTGGATTTCGGCGCGCAGCAGGCTCCAGCCAACGCGACCGGGGCCATTCAGAAAGCAGTGGACTGCTGCTTTGCAGCAGGAGGCGGAACGGTCCTGATCCCTGCGGGCAACTATGAGTCCGGCACCATATGGCTGAAAAGCGACATCCATTTTCAGCTCGAGGCAGGCGCAGTGCTCAAGGGCAGCCCGGACATGGCGGATTACCGCTTCGGGGAAACGCGTTACGGACTGCTCCGCGCTGAAAGGGCGCGCAACCTCACGATCTCCGGGCCCGGAATCCTGGACGGAAACGGCACGCATTTCATGGTTCCGGACCGGCCGCATACCGGAGAGGATTTCGACCGGTCGGTCACTCGACAGGGCGAAGATTTCATGTCGGCGAAATTCGGATTCGAGGACGGTCCGATCGCCTATGACGCCCGCCCCGACATGATGCTGGTGATCCTGCGCTGTGAGAACGTGGTCATCCGCAACATTACTTTCCACGATTCTCCTTCATGGACCATGAGAATCGGCGACTGCGACGGCGTGCTGGTGCATGGCATATCCATCCTGAACAACCTGCTCATCCCGAACAGCGACGGTATTCACTGCACCACGTCGCGCAACATCCGCATCTCGGACTGCGACATCCGGGCGGGAGACGATGCGGTCATTGTCACGGGCTTCGGAGACGAGAACGGCGTGCGGCCGAGAACCTTTGAGCAGGATTTTAATTACAAAAACCGCGGCATTGGCAACAAGACCGGTCATGCAGAGAACGTCACTGTGACGAACTGCTGCCTGCAGTCCCGCTCTGCCGGCATACGTGTCGGATACGGAAACAATCCGATCCGGAATTGCGTGTTTCAGAATATCGTGATCTACGGATCAAACAGGGGCATCGGCGTGTTCTCGCGGGACAGGGGGAACATTGAAAACATCCTGTTTTCAAACATCACGATCGAAACCAGGCTGCATTCCGGGCATTGGTGGGGAAAGGGCGAACCCCTGCATGTTTCAGCCGTGCCGCAGAATGAAAAAATCCCGTGCGGAGAAATACGGAATATCCGGTTCGTGAATATCCTGGCCCGATCCGAGACCGGCGTCGTGGTCTGGGGCCATTCGGAAGGCGCGATCCGTGACATCCTTTTCGAGAACGTACGGCTCGGGATCAAGGACGGTCCTCTGTCCGCATCCTACAGCGGCAACATCGACCTCCGGCCTGCGTATCCGGTTCAACTCGGTGTTTTCAAACATGACATACCGGGGCT
>JAFGEX010000214.1 GCA_016931355.1 bacterium | reverse complement strand
TGCGCTCCCGCGTGACACCGCCCGGGGAGACGCGTGCCCATTATAGGCTGGTCATTGATCCCGCCGACACCATGCTCCTGGTAGGGCAGACCCTGAATTATGCAGCGTACATCATGGATTCGACCGGAGCCCGGCTGGATACGACTGTGACCTGGAGCCTTCAGGGCAACGCCGTGGGAATCCTGAGTGAGGAAGGCGAATTCACGGCGATGGATCCGGGAATCGGGATCGTCAAGGCTCAAATCCCCAGGTTCACGGCAGTGGCGCGGATTCTGGTGGCGACGGAGGCCGGCATGGCCGAATCCGACACGGCGCAGGTCCGCTTCCGCGACCGTGAAGGCAATCAGGTCGGCCATATCCGGCGGATCGCCGAGAAGGACGTGCTAAAAATCTCGGGCCTGCCTTTCCCGCTCAATATCCTGAACGGAGGCCAGGTGCTGCTTCCCCCCGGCAGTCTGGACCAGGGTATCAGCCTGGAAATCACGCTTCCGGATATTGCTGAAATCCTGGACAGCACGGTGACTTTCACGGAGGGCATCATTACGGGTTTCTCATTCGATGTTTATGAGGACGGGATTCTGGTGCATCCGTATGTGTTCGACCCGCCTGTTCAAATCGTGCTGCCGTACAAGCCGGAACTCCTGGAAGAACTCGGCCTGAATGCGGAGGACCTCGCGGTATTCTTCTACAATCCCGATGGGACCTATGATCCTTCTGGCATTCTCAACATTGTGGTGGACGAGACGGAAAACAAGATCTACGCAGAAGTCAGCCATTTCTCGCAGGTCGTGGCGGGCGATAAAAAACTGTATTCCACGACAGGCTGCTGTTCGAGGATCGAAAGCGTGATGCCGCTGCAGAACCGGCTTTATCCCAATTATCCGAATCCGTTCAATCCGGAGACGGCTTTCCGGTTCGATGTGGGCGGTCGCACGGCCCAAGACGTTTCCATTGAAGTGTACAACATGAACGGGCAACGGGTGGCCGTGATTCTGGAAAAGCGGCTTGAACCCGGACAGTACTCGGCAACATGGAACGGCACCAACAGGACGGGTCAGACAGTCGGTTCCGGTGTCTATCTGATCAGAATGAAGACAGCGTCCGTAACCCTGACGCGCCGCATGGTGCTCATGCGGTAAAGGGCCGGGCACGGCCATTTGGGTGTCCCGCCAGAGACAGAAATGGCTGAAGAGGCTGTAGCCGGAGAGGCAGGGGGCAAGGCTGTCTGGAAAATCCCCTCTTTTCCGGCTCAGCTTCTTTTTGTAAATTACAGGGAGATGATGATGAGAGAACGGCAAGTCCTGTGCGCCTGCTTCCTGATCCTCGCAGTTCTGATGACCCCGCTGCGGGGCCAGGAAAGGTCCGGAGCCCAGCGGGGATTCGTCGACAATGATGGCAACGGCGTAAACGACTGGTTTGCCGACGCAAACGGCGACGGCGTGAACGATGTGGACGGCAAACCCTATGACCACGACTTTACGTTCAGGGATGAGGACGGCGACGGCCTCAATGACCTGTGGCAGGATGCGGACGGCGACGGCGTGAATGACCTGCTTCATTCCCAGGCCGCTTCGGCAAGGGTGTGGCGGGATGCGGACGGTGACGGACTTGCGGACAACCCTGTCTTCAAGTGGAATGCCAGGAACTGGAAAATCCATGTCCTGGATTCGGACGGGGACGGGAAGAATGACATCACAGGCGAATCCCTGAAATCGGGAAATGCCTGGGGATACAGGCACGGCAGGGTGGATGAGGAGGGCGGAATTCTCCGGGATGATTTCATGGATGCGGACGGCGACGGTCTGGATGACCGTTCCGATTTTTCCGGCCGCGGCAAGGGCATGGATCATTTCATCGACAGGGACGGGGACGGCATCGCAGATGACCGTGCGAAAGGAAGATCGCAGGCAGGCAGAACCAAAGGTGGGAAAGGGAAATAATCGATGGCTTCCGGTTCATTGTTCCACTGTGGCATCCGGTCTTTGATAGCCGCATTTCTTCTCTTTCCGAAGGCTCTTTCTGCCGGAATCGGATTGACCCTTTCCATGAATTCCATATCAGACGGAAACGCGTTCCGGAATTATGAGAACATTCCGGATCTGGTGTGCGAACCCGAATGGCGGCTCTATTTTTCGATGCAACCGCAGAGGCATTCCATCCATCTTTACTACGAAGGGTCAGCGGTCCGTTTCCGCGACTACGATGACCGCCGCTATCAAACCCATGCGTTCGGGGCCGGGCATGCCTGGACCTTTTCGGAAATGCCGGCCGTGCTGGCGTGGAATTTCCGCACCGGCCTGAGGCGGAATCAGCCTTTGTACGCATACTACGATTACCGCTACATGGAAGGGAACGTCGACATCCGGCTGGATCCCGATTCCTGGTGGGCTTCGGGTGCAGGCTTTTATATGGTGGGGCGGCGGTACGATATCCTGTCTTCCTTTGATTTCAATGAATGGAGGCTGCAGCTCCGTCAGAATTTTTATCTTCCGACCCGAACCAGCCTGATCGGCAGATTCATTCTCGGCCGCGAAAAGTTCATGAATCCGGCCCCTCAGGCGGATGAGATCGAGTCCATTGTCGCGGAACCGTCGGAAAGCCGCCCCACGGGCGGGGGAAAGGGATATCAGAAAGGGAGAAATAAATCGCAGCAGGCCGGCCGGGCCGCAGTCTTGTTTGCAGTTGCTGCGGATTCTCTGAATGATTCGGCTGTTGATGTCGGGATCCCAGGCAGGGAGGTCCTGCAGTGGACCGCATCCCTGAGGGCCGCCCAAGCCCTTGGAGAACGCACCGGGCTTGCTTTCGAAGGCCGCTACCGGAAGCCGTTGAGCGGTGAGGGCCGGACCCTGCGGTACCAGGATTCCGGGTACGAGGACGAGGACTTTCTGTTCGATGATCCCTATTCCTATCAAAGCCGCGAAGGCACCATTGAGCTTTCGCGGCTTCTGCCCTGGTCCGTCCAATTCAAGACCGGATTCGATTATGCCGACAAGAAATACCTGTACGCAGCCGGGCTGCCGGAAGGATATGACGGGCAGGAGCAATCCCGCAGGGACGACAGGCGCTTGTTCTGGGTCGTGCTCACGAAGCAGATATTTGTGGGGAAATGGGTCAGGATGATGCGGCTGAACCTGTATGCGGCCCGCATCGTCAATAAATCCAACGACGCATACTTTGATTATAAGGCAAATGTGTTCAGTCTGGGATGGGGGTTGTCCCTTTGATGAATCCTGAAAGAAGGTAACCTTCCGGCAGAAGGTCACCTTCTGCTTCGATGACATTGGACCATCAAAAACCTCCCGGAAAATTTTATTTGATTTTCTCTTCCTGCAATCGTAATTTCGCATACAACTGCAGCTCAATCCTTAAATTTCAGCTTGGCAACGGACTCCCCTTTCAGGGGGGGCCTTTGATACCTGTTCCGGATTCCTTTCTCCGAAGGGCTGTGCATCACTTTTCTTTCAGGGGGCTTCTTTGCCGGCCTTTTTTCCGCAAAAACCGTGGATATTGCCGGCCTGGATCGCAGGCGGGTATCTTTTGATTTTACTTGTCCTGGCCCTGAGACAGAGATCCATGCTTTATTTTCCAACCCGGTATTCCGCTGCTGAAGCCGTGCGCTCGGCTGCGGATTCCGGATTCCGCCCCTGGCCTGAGGAAGGGGATCGGCACCTCGGATTCCTAGATGAGCATGTTCCGGATCATCCGGGTGCAACGGTTATCGTGTTTCAGGGGAATGCAGGCTGTGCGCTGGACCGGGTATTTTACAGGGAGCAATTGGCGGGTCTGAACATTCGATTGATTCTGGCCGAATACCCGGGATACGGAGCCAGACCAGGCCGTCCGGCCGAGGCGTCTCTGGTCGCCTCCGCGAAGGACATCGTGAAATCGGCCTACGAATCATTCAGCGGTCCAATTGTCTTGATCGGGGAGTCCCTGGGCTGCGGCGTCGCAGCAGCGGCAGCGGGCGCGGCTGTTTCTCCGGTGCACGGCCTCGTCCTCATCACTCCCTGGGATTCGCTGCCGAGCCTGGCGCAAAAACTGTACTGGTTCCTGCCGGTCCGGTTCCTCCTGCGCGACCGATATGACAACATCGGAAACCTGGCAGGATACTCAGGCTCCGTAGCAGTGATACTCGCTGAAAAGGACGAGTTGATACCGGTCCGGCTCGGCCGCAGGCTGTACGACAATCTGCAGGGTCGAAAGAAACTGTGGATGTTGCCGGATGCAGGGCACAATACCTGGCCTCAGGAGATGAGTGGGGACCGGTGGGATGAAATCTGGGATTTTATACGCGGGGATCACACGAATTTGACAGCAGGCGCATTCCCCGCAGCTTGCCCAGGGCTTTGACCCGGGGTAAGCGGTCGAATTCAAACGTCTTCATTCTATCGGATCGAAGATTGCCCGGCAGCTCTCTGCCGGGGAGCTTCGATTAAAAAATCATCCGTCCGGCTCCTCCTGCGGATGCCTTTTCAGCCGGGAGGCTTTCCGGAGCCCGAACTGTCTGATTGGAGTTGGGATGGCAAGCTGGAATTTTCATCCTCTCACGCCGGACCGCTGGGCTGATTTCGAAAAGCTTTTCGGGCCGCGCGGCGCGTATGCAGGATGCTGGTGCATGTGGTGGCGCCTGGCGCGAAAAGATTTCGAAAAGAACCAGGGCGAAGGGAACCGCAAGGCCATGAAGTCCCTGGTTGATTCGGGTAAAATCCCGGGCATCTTGGCCTATGACGGAAAGGAGCCCGCGGGGTGGTGCTCCGTTGCACCGCGGGAGGATTTCCCGGTGCTGGAACGTTCCCGTATCCTGAAGCGGCTGGACGATGAACCTGTCTGGTCCATTGTCTGCTTTTTTATTGATCAGAAACACCGCGGCCGGGGATTGGGGGAAGCGTTGATCAGGGCTGCGGTGACCTATGCGGGCAGACAGGGAGCGAGGATCGTCGAGGCTTATCCGTCACGGGAAAGAGGAAAAATCCTGCCGCCTGTGACTTCCTTTATGGGCATACCCAGAATATTCGCGAGGGCCGGTTTCAGGGAATGCGCCAGGCCTTCGCCAGCCAAAGTGGTCATGCGTTATCGCATTTCAGACTCGTTCTTTTTTTGACATGGGATTTTCCCGGGAGGTGTTGCGCTATGGCAAAGCGATTCCTTTTGGCAGCCGCATGCATCCTCCAGGCCTGTTTGTCGTTTGCCGCGAACATGCCGTCCCGCAACCGGCTGCTTGAACTCGGCAGGATGCAGGTCCAAAGCCGGATACGGGATCCGGCCGCAGTCGCGGTGGTTCCATGCCTCGGATTCCGCGGCGAGATCACCGCGTATCATGTCACCTATGCCTCCCCCGGCGGGGATGAATACACCCTGCTTTTATCGAATGATCCGGGCCGTCCGCCCATTCTGGCACATGGACCGGCCGTGGATTCCGGCTGCAGGTCGCCGGACCGGTTGTTGTCCAGGGCATGGAAATCCGCGCCCGGCGCTGTCCCTGATGAAGTTTATTTTCTCGGATTCGGCGAATTCTGGCACCGGTTTGCGGGCCTGCGGGACACCGTTTACATCAACCTCCGGCCCGGCGCCGGGGAGTTGAACGCCGCGGATTTCCGATCCCATCTAAAGCGGCTGGCACGCAGCCGGAGGAACGAGCCGGATGCGTCGGACGTGCAGACAGCCTGGACGCTTTTTTCGACGTGTTCCGTGCTGGATCCGTCGGCATCCCATTACATCCCCCATTACACCCGCATGCCGAATTTCGACTGGCACGCCGGATGCACACCCACGGCCGCCTCAGACATCTTCGGATACTACGACGCGGTGTACGGTTACGGCAACCTGATCCGGTATTTTTACAAGGAATGGGATCCTGTCGAAACCGAATACGACGACCCGGTGCCGGATTGTCTGGAGGGCATTGCGAACCGTCTGGGCACGGATGCCCACGGTGCTTCGGACTGGGATCAGCCCATGGCCGAAAACATCTGCGAAGCGGCAGGGGAGAGGGATCCAGACTATGAGTGGTCCGATTACGGATATGATTTCGCCGGAGTCTGGTCCAGGATCAAGAGCGAGATAGACGGCGGATACCCGGTCCTCCTCAACGTGGCGTGGTGGGACACATCGCTCGGGCACAGTGTCCCGGTTCTCGGATACACGGACGCCAATGACGGCTTTTACCTGTACGACACCTGGAATTCCGGCATCCAGTGGTGGGACAGAAACCTGTTCCGGCTTCAAAGCGCCGTATGGTTCCATCCGGAGCTCGCTTCCCAGAATCACGGCATTGAACTGACGTCCCAGAAAGGATGCTGCGACCGGGGAGCCTGCGACACGGAGATCCTCTTCAGCCTCGAGTACAACACCATCACCTGGGACAGCGACAATGCATCCGGCAAGGCGTCCATTTATCTCAATACAAACAACGGAATCGGCTCCTGGGAAAAACTCGTGGATCTGGATGACAATCCCGGGCAATGGGAATGGCTGACGCCCACAGCCTTCGAGGGCTTGCAGAACCGCATCCGCGTGCGCTGGTGGAACAGCGACCGTTCCAAGGTTCTCGGCGAGGATGCGAGCTGCAGGCATTTCACCATACTCAGCAAATCGATTCCCGGGCTGACGGACGGTATGGCCGTGCATCTTGAGTGGCCGGCATCCTATTCCTGCCAGGTCGGGGGCGGCCAATGGGGCGCGGTCGGTATTCATTCCGATGATTATAAATCCAATACCAACAGGCTCGAGCTTTTTTCA
>JAFGEX010000213.1 GCA_016931355.1 bacterium | reverse complement strand
GAAATGGCCGGAAGGCGGTTCGCCTGAAAAATCCAGCCTCTGTGTAATCGGAGAGCCCGATCCGTCATTGGATGTCGAGCGGATCGATGAGGGGGATGCCGTGACGCTCCAATCGAAAAATGTCAGGCTGCAGGTCTCAAAGCGGGACGGGAGGATAGACTATTTCGGAGACGACGGCGCCGTTCTTCTGAAGGAAAAAAACAAGGCCCTTTTCGAGCCCGCAGAATACAGCGGGGACAGGGCATTCCATCTGATCCAGGAATTTCAGCTCACGCCTGAAGAAGGACTTTTCGGCCTGGGCCAGCATCAGAGCGGCATCATGAACTACCGCGGCAAAGAAGTTTTGCTGGTACAATCCAATACGGAGGCCGTGACCCCCTTCCTCATCTCCACGAACGGATACGGCATTCTCTGGGACAATACATCCAAAACCATATTCAAGGATGATCCTGAAAAGGCATCTTTCTGGTCCGATCTGGGAGACAATATCGACTATTATCTGATCGCCGGAAAGGACATGGACGCCGTTATCCGCGGCTACCGCGATCTCACGGGGCATGCGCCGATGTACGGCAAATGGGCATACGGATACTGGCAGAGCAAGGAACATTACGACAACCGCGACGAACTGATGACTGTCGCAAAGGAATACCGGAAGCGCCGCATTCCGATCGACAACATGATACAGGACTGGGATTACTGGAACGGGGCGAAGAACTGGGGCGGCATGTTCTTTGATTCCACGCTGTTCCCGGAGCCCGCACAGATGATCGATGAACTGCATGACATGAATTATCACCTGATGATTTCCATCTGGCCTGCACTGGGTCCCAACACTGCGATCTACAAGGATATGCTGGCCAGGGGCTTTCTGTATAAGCCTGTGGGTTGGGCCGGTTTCAAGTACTACGACGCCTTCAATCCGGCGGCCAATGAATTGTACTGGAAGTATCTGAAGGAAGGGCTGCTTTCCAAAGGCATTGACGGGTGGTGGATCGATTCCACGGAGCCGGATGTGATCAATGCCCTGACGAAGGAGGCCACGGATTACGAGATGAAAAAGGTGGGACGCAACCATCTCGGGTCCTGGGCCAGGACTCTGAACGCGTTTTCGCTCGTGATGACGGACGCGCTTCATCAGAACCTGCGCAAGGAAACGGATCAAAAGCGCGCCTATATCCTGACGCGCTCCACATTCGCCGGCCAGCAGCGCAACGCAGCCACGACCTGGTCAGGCGACATCGGAGCGAACTGGCAGGTTTACCGGAATCAGATCTCTGCAGGCCTGAACCACTCCATGTCCGGGATCCCCTACTGGACATTCGACATCGGGGCCTTTGTAATCGGATCCTATGAAGGGGTTTTCATGAACGGCGGCAGGGATCCGGCCTATCAGGAACTTTACACCCGCATGTTCCAGCTCGGTGCGTTTTCACCGATATTCCGTTCCCACGGTTCAGAGACACCTCGGGAGATCTACCAGATGGGGGAATTCGTCCCTGTATTGATCAAATTCGACAATCTCCGCTACCGCCTGATGCCCTATATCTATTCCCTGGCCTGGAAGGTGACAAGCGGGGGATACACGATCATGCGCGGCCTTCCCATGGATTTTTCAGGAGACCGCAACACCTATCCCATAGACGATCAGTTCATGTTCGGACCCGCGCTCATGGCCTGCCCGGTCACGACGTTCATGGTCCATCATCCGCCTGAATCGAGCGTCCTGATCGGTCCGGAATATTTCAAGACCAAAGACGGCAAGCCCGGTCTGGACGCCTCCTATTACAAGGATGCGGAATACCAAACACTGTCCAGGCGGCAGGTGGATCCCAATGTGGATATCTTCTGGTACACGGGGCGGCCGGATTACGTGACGGATTCCACATACGCCGTACGCTGGGCAGGCAAACTGATCCCGGGTGAATCAGGGCCGCATCAGTTCCATTTCAAGTGTTTCGACGAATACCGCATCCGGCTGGACGGGAGGGAAATCCCTTTTGTTTACAGGAGCACGGAGCGGTACACGGAAAAGGTCCTGCTTGAGGCGGGCCGGCCCTATGATGTCGTTGTGGAGGTGGAGAACCGCTCCACCGGAGCTGCGCGCATGCGCATGTTCTGGAAGACGCCTTCCATTTTCGCCAGGGAAACCAGCGTGGTGGACGCGGAAAAAACGAGGCAGGTCTATCTGCCTCTAGGTCAATCCTGGATTGATTTCTGGACAGGTGAAACATGGGGAGGAGGACAGACTATCACCTCGGACGCGCCCATAGACAAAATGCCGCTTTATGTCAGGGCGGGTTCCATCATCCCCATGGGGCCGTTTCTCCAGTATGCGGCTGAAAAACCTGCGGATCCCGTTGAACTCCGAATTTATCCGGGAGCGGACGGTCAATTCACACTCTATGAAGACGAGAACGACAATTACAATTATGAAAAGGGCGTGTACGCGACCATTGATTTGACGTGGGATGATGGGGCACACAGGCTGATCATCGGGGAGCGAAAGGGCGGTTTTCCGGGAATGCTGAAGGAGAGGACGTTCAGGGTCATCCGGGTTGGAAGGGACCACGGCACAGGAGTCGAAACAGAGCAGGATATGGATGCACAGATCCATTACCGGGGTAAAGAAACCGTAATTTCTTTTTGAGATGTACGGTTATCGGGCCGCTGATGACGGCACGGCAAACCGGGCGCCGGAAAAGCCCGTCACGGCCGCGGCAACGGATGAAAGCACAGGAGAATGATATGAAACGCAGAAATTGTCCGATCGGGTATGCCGGACTGGCCATTCTGTTTTTTTTGTCCGCACCCATTAAAGCCCAGATCCCCCCACATTCGCCTGACCGCAGCCACGCGCTTCTCAACGAGCCGGTTGACATCAGCGGGGATTTCAGGGACTTTGCCAACACCTATTATCTCGCGGACAGTCTTGCCGGATTCGATCCCTCGTCCGGAACCGGAAAAATTATTTATAGACGCTACGAATGTTCAACGAGGCAGGCTTTCAACAACATGCTTGCAGCACTGCGGCCGGTTCAGCCCAACGAGTTCCCCACAGTGGAATACGCTGCGTCCCCGGCACTATCCTTCTCCGTGGAATTCGTGTCCCAGAAAACAATCCGTATCCGCGCAGCGACAGGATTTCAGGTGAAACCCGATCCGGAATCGATCATGTTGATTGGGGGCAGGCCGAAGAAGGACGATTCCTGGAAATACTCCAGGATCGGGGAAGGCCATCAATACACAGGCCCGCACGGATCAGTCATGATTCGGACGAAACCGTGGCATGTCGAAATCCGGGACGCTGCAGGAAGATTGTTGACCAGAACCGTGCACCTTTCGGATGTAGACCAGTCGACCTACACTCCTGTTCTTCCCTTTTCGTTCGTCAGGCGCGCATCCGATTATTCAAGGAGTGTTTCCGCTGTTTTTACCCTTTCCCCGGACGAGAGGCTGTTCGGCTGCGGCGAATCCTTCACACGTCTGGACAAGCGCGGCCAGAAGGTCGTGCTGTGGGCGGACGACGCGAACGGCGTGCAGAACGAGACGCTTTACAAGCCGGTCCCGTTTTTCTTCAGCAGCCGCGGATACGGGATGTTCATGCACACCTCCTCGCCGGTCACCTGCGATTTCGGTAAGTATTTCAACGGCGTTAATTCCCTCATGATCGGCGACGATGAGCTCGACCTTTTCATTTTCCTCGGGAAACCCAAGGAAATCCTGGATGAATACACGGACCTGACAGGCAAGGCTGCCATGCCGCCCTTATGGTCCTTCGGCCTTTGGATGAGCCGCATCACGTATTTCTCCGAGCAGCAGGTGCGCGACGTTGCGGGCAGGCTGCGGAAAAACAAAATTCCAAGCGATGTCATTCATTTGGATACAGGTTGGTTTGAAACAGACTGGCGATGCGATTATGAATTCTCCACGACCCGTTTCAGGGATCCTGCAAAAATGATTTCAAACCTCAGGACGGACGGATTCAATATCTGTCTATGGCAATTGCCCTATTTTGTTCCCAAGAACCGGTTGTTTCAGGAAATCGTGGACAAAGGCCTGTACGTACGTGACGCAAAAGGCGGTATCCCCTGCGAGGACGCGACACTGGATTTCTCCAATCCGCAGGCTGTCGCCTGGTACCAGGAAAGAATCGCCGGGCTTTTAAAGATGGGTGTCGCGGCGATCAAGGTGGATTTCGGGGAAGCTGCGCCCCATACCGGTATCTATGCATCGGGCCGTACCGGATTCTATGAGCATAATCTGTATCCCCTGAGATACAACCAGGCGGTGGCGGATGTGACGCGCAGAATCACAGGGGAAAATATCATCTGGGCGCGCAGCACCTGGGCCGGCAGCCAGAGATATCCGGTTCACTGGGGAGGGGATGCTGAAAATACGGATACCGGCATGCAGGCCCAGCTGCGGGGCGGTCTTTCCCTCGGTCTTTCCGGATTTTCGTTCTGGAGCCATGATATCGGCGGATTTGTGCTGAACACCCCTGAGGAGCTTTATAGAAGATGGCTCCCGTTCGGCATGCTCTCGTCTCATTCCAGGTGCCACGGCGCTCCTCCGAAAGAACCCTGGGAATACGGTGAATCCTTCATGGATGCTTTCCGCGAGGCTGCAGAGTTGAAATACAGGCTGATGCCGTATATCTACGCCCAGGCCAAGGACTGCACGGAACGCGGCCTGCCCATGCTCAGGGCGCTGTTTGTGGAATATCCGGACGACCCCGGGTCCTGGCTCGTGGAAGACGAGTACCTTTTCGGATCAGACATACTCGTTGCGCCCATGCTTGAAAACACGGCTGAACGGGATGTTTATCTGCCCCCGGGAAAATGGATTGACTATCAGATCGGCGGGATTTATTCCGGAGGATGGAACAGGATTCAGCACGGTAAAATCCCGGCAGTGATTCTGGTGCGGGAAGGCGCAGCCCTTCCCCATGCGGATCTCGCCCAGTCCACCATGCTGATCGATTGGTCTAAAATCGACTTGGTGGTCTTCGCATCCGAATCGGATAAGGCGGATGGTCTCATATGCCTGCCTTCGGATAAAGAGCTGGTTCCTGTCCACCTGGAGAAAAGGGGCGGTGCTTTTTCGGTGACCGGAAGCCCTCTGAAGGATGGTGTACGTATAAATCCAGTCTTATATTCAGAATTCAAATGAATAACGGGGACCTGCCATGAACAAAAAAAGAGACCTGTTTTTTAACCTGTTCTTCGTCCTGCTCCCGGTCTTCCTTCAAGGACGCGGGAGTGATGAGTTCGCACCGGGCATACAGGAACTGTACAGGCTGGACTGGTTGCCCAGGCTCAAACAATCCGTCGAGATAGGCAGCATCTCCAGCTATGACCGCAGCGGCGGCAATGACGACGGATTTTCAGGCAAATACTCCTCTATCCGAAAGGAAGCCGGCGGGCTTGTGCTGGTCGACCTGAAAGGTCACGGCTGCATATACCGGATATGGACGCCCACGCCTACGGACGACTGGATGGCCTTCTTTTTCGACGGCGAGAAAAAACCGCGTATTCGTATCCGTTTCCGTGATTTATTCACCGGAAACCAGCCGCCTTTCCTCCACCCGATTGCCGGATCCGGTGCAGGCGGATTCTACTCGTATTACCCGCTGACGTTCAGAAAATCCTGCAAGATCATCATGGAATCCGACCAGGTTCAATTTTATCAGGTCAATTACGCGCTTTACCCGAAGAACATCGGGATAAAAACGGTTGATGCGATGCCCGATCCGGCCGAGATCGCCCATCTCGAGCGTGCAGTGGCATTGTGGAATTCTGCCGGAAAGGACATCAGTTCCCATTGCGCAGGACCGGGTGAAACCATACGCATCATCAGAACCCACGAGACCCTTGCCCCCGGGAAAACGGTTCAGTTGTTCGACATCAAGCAGCCCGGAAGGATCACGGGTCTCTGGCTGATGCCGGCGGATGCCCTGGCGGACAAGGACCGCAGCATCCTGATCAGGATGACCTGGGACAATCAGGCGTCGCCGGCCGTGTATTGTCCCGTCGGCGATTTTTTTGGCGCCAGTTGGGGCGATCCGGCCATGCAGTCCTTGATGCTCGGGACCAGAGACAATACGGATTACAGCTATTTTCCCATGCCGTTCGACTGGTCTGCGCGTGTCGAGTTGATTTCCGAGGCAACGGACGGAGAACCTGTCGAAATCCAGGCGGAGCTTGCCTTCGCAGCCGGTCCCCGCACTTCTGAGGAAGGGATGTTCTGTGCCTTGTGGCGCAGGGAGAACCCGACAGCCATGGGAAAGCCCTTCACCTTTCTCGACTTCCGCGGACAGGGCCATGTGGTGGGCTGCATGCTCCAGGCTCAGGGCCTGGAGCCTGGCGCCACGCCGTTTTTCGAAGGCGACGACCAGACCTGGATTGACGGGAGACTGGCAATTCACGGAACCGGTTCCGAGGATTTTTTCAACGGGGGATGGTACGATGTGCCGGACCGGTGGGAACAGCGTAGATCGTTTCCGGTCAGCGGCTGCCTGGATTACAAAAAACACCTGGGCAGGAGCGCCGGATATCGGTTCATGCTGGCGGACGCCTATGCATTCCGTAAAAGCATCCTGCATACCATCGAGCATGCCCCGGAGAGGAATGAACTGGCCACGGATTACTGCGCGGTCACCTTTTTGTATACCAAGGATCACCCCGCCCGTATTTCCGGGCTTGATCCGCCCGAGAGCAGAAAAACGTTGGATTTCAACAGTTTCAGATTCACGCCGGGGTGGAACGTGCCCGTGCATGCCTTTTCCTTCCGGAATGTGGCGCTGGAGAAGAAAACGGAAACCTTAGGCGGCGAAGAGGTCCGGTTTTTTTCCATGAAGGCAGGCGGGGACGATATTTTCGGCCAGCCGTTTGTCGCCTTTGATTTCGACATACCACAAACAGGGAAATACCGCGTGTCCATGGAAGCCGTCACTGGATCCTATCAGGGCATTGTCCAAATGTTCAGGGACGAAAGCCCGCTGGGCGATCCCGTGGATCTTTTTTCAAAGGCCCGCCAAAAAAGCGGCATGCTGGACCTGGGGTCGCTTTCTCTGCAGAAAGGCTCAAATACCCTGTATTTCAAATTGATGGGGAAAAATCCCGATGCTGCAGGGATGGGGTTCAACCCAGTATCTTTCATTTTTACAAAAGAGGAATAGTGAGGCTGCATACGGTCCGGTCAATGCATGTGCATGCCTTGTGCCGGATCATTTTTCGACACGTCAGACAGGCCTTTGTTTTTTTCCCTCTCCCGCTTCAGCGGGGGAGGGTAGGGTGAGGGCAGGTGAATGGTGCGGAACTATGTTGGGGTGGTGTCATCCCTGAAATTTCCCACCGGGAACCCAGGGGTGCGATGAAGAGGTTGATTTTTACCGGCTATCTGCCAAAAATGGATTACCGCCAGAAGATTGCGGGAATGACATCTTGCTGCGAGGTTTTTCTTCATAAGATATGCAGAAAATAAGTGTGGTCTTTCCCGAAATATTTTGTCGGGAATCTATGGGAGGGGAAGAACCGAAAGATGCGAAACAGCACGCAAGGATTTTTTCAGACGGATTCAGGCCCTGGGATTGCAGCCCCAGGGCCATCGGAAATAAGGAATAGGCGGACAGGCAAAACGGAAATACTGCTGCGTATTCTTTTCGATTGCAGCGAAAAGCTTCAATGCCGGCCCGGATTCGCAGCCTCAAGGCCGGCATTGAAGCCAGATGGAATTACCAGTGGATTTCCCCAGAGACAGAATTTATAAAAGTTGTACCCTCTTTTGCTCGCGCTTCAAATATCATGTTGTCTTGAGATGGACCAGTATTTGTCCCGCCGATTAGTACAAATTGCAGAGACACTGTATACATAACTGCGTCTGTGATACGATATCCCTCAAACGGCTCCAGGACTACGCTTACTGTTGTGTGGATGTTGCCATCTGGAGGCATGGACATTTCATATCTCCCGTCTGCACATCTGATTTTTTTGTTTTGATCCTTATATGCAAAGCCATTTACAAATACAGTGCGAACATCCGGATGTATTTCATTAAGCTGAATGGGAACGTTGAGGGTAATAGTTTGGGTAAAAGCGGTTCCACTGAGTATGATTAAAACGAACAGCAGGGTGAAAATTCTTATTGTCTTCATTGTTTTCTCCTTGTCGTATCGAGTCTGTCAACGAAGTTTTAGATGTTTTATGCTTTTAGATTACAGATTCTCCGTTGATTTCAGCGGATAGCTGCAGCTGCATATAATTTTTTTTGCAGCCTGCGTTCGAGATCATGGTTTGACCGGAGTCTTTTGAGCGTCTTTGAGAACCTTGTCCGGCGTTTTTTTCTCTCCTGCTTTCTCCTGAATCGGCGGCTTAGCCGTTCCTTCCGATGGTTTCTTCGCGGCATCGGGAGTCGTCATGGAAGGCAAATCACCGAGAATTTTATTTGCGGTAGTATCGGGCTCGATGCCTCCATGGCTGGCCTGCTTCATCTGCGCAGGATCCGCATTGGCTCCGGGTTTGAACGGCAGTTCGAGTTTTTTCTCCTTGTCCGTTTCCCGTACTGGATTGACTTTGGTGTCTTTGCCCTGAAGAGGCCCCTTTTGTTTTTCTTCCCGGATGCCGGTCATGACAAGACTATCCGTTTGAATGACGAGAGAGTCAGAACG
>JAFGEX010000212.1 GCA_016931355.1 bacterium | reverse complement strand
GTGTTGAGGGATATTTTCCTCTGCTGGGTGCTCACCCCCCTGGGAGCCGCGTTTTTCGGTTATCTGTTCTTCAAGTCCCTGAACCGGGTTTTTTACAAGTGGATTCCGGAAGCCTATTCCGGGAAAATACTCAGGGCCCTGATCATCCTCAGCGGCTGCTACGTGGCTTATACCTGGGGGGCGAACGACGTGGCCAATGCCACCGGACTGCTGAACGGCAGCCATATCTTCGACTCCAGGATCAGCCTGCTCATCGGGGGGAGCGCCATCATTCTCGGCATCTTGACCTGGGGGTACCGCGTGATCGAAACCATCGGCACGCGGATCACGCATCTCGGGCCTCTCATGGCCTTCTGCGCCCAGTTGGCGAGTGCGGTCAATGTGCATATCTACACGCTCCTGGGCATTCCCGTATCCACCAGCCACTCCATCGTCGGATCCATATTCGGGGTCGGCCTCGTCATGGGAGCGCGCGTCATCGATCTCCGGATTCTCCGCGAAATCGTGGTCTGCTGGATCGCCACCCCGCTCCTATGCGGGGCATTCAGCTATGTTTTCGTCATCCTGATGATCTTGATGAAATGGATATAAAAATCGGAGCATTGCAAAATGGGCGAGACAAGAAACATACTCGGCTGGCTGGGCATGGCCGAGGAGCAGAGCGTCATGAGGGACGCCGAAGACCATATCCGGGAAACCTGCCACACGGTCCAGGCCCTCTATGAGGCGGCCCAGGCATTCGTATCCGGGGATTCCCAGGGAAAACTGAAATCCATCGAAGCGGTGAGGAAAAGCGAAAGAGCGGCGGACGCGCTGGTCTGGAAGATGATCAACAAGCTCTCGGAGGGACTTCTCCTGCCGCCCGACCGTGAGGACCTGCTGCGGTTCGCAAAGGCCCTGGACGCAATCGCCGACTCGACGAACCGTGCCGCGAGGCTTCTCAGCTTCATTGAAAAAGGCCTGCCGGAAACGGTTGAAAAGACCATCCTGATCAACACGGAGCTGATCGTCAAAGCCTCCAGGAAGCTCAGGGAGGCCATACGGGCCGCGAGCAAAAACCACGTCAAGGAAGCCCTCGCCAATTGCGAGGAAGTCGAACGGTGCGAACACGAAGCGGATGACCAGAAAATCCACCTGATCAACGCCATCATCCACGCAAAATTGACGGCGCCGGATCTGCTCATCAGCTACAACCTGGCCGAATCCCTCGAGGAGATTACGGACCGCATCGATCAGGCGTCGGATCTGGTCAAACTGGTGGTTGTGCAGTCGAAATGACGGGGGCGCAGAACCCGGCCGTCAGTGATGAAGCGCCAGGGCCTTGATCAAAGTATCCATCACCGAGGCGGCCGGCATGGGGATCACCCGGGCGATGGTCTCCGGTATGCCCCGCACGGGCAGGTCGGACAGGTGGTTCTGGATGCCCATCATGCCGGTACGGAATCCGTGTTTCTCCCATGCGATTTCCTGGAAATCCGGATCCTGCATCGCCTGAAGCAGAATCTCCGCTTCGGGCCTGAGCACCATGAGGGGATGGGCGCTCCACACGGTTGGAACGGGATAGAGCACGCGGATCCGCCTGTTGATTTCCGGCCGCCGGAGGCTGTGTTTCTTGGCATATCCGATGATCTGGCTCTCATACCCGACGATGACGGGGAGCGCCCCCAGGCCCGTGACAAGGAACCGTTCGAACAGGTCGGATGTCGTGCGTTCCAGGTATCCCAGCTTTTCGAAATAAGCCTTCACCCGGGGGAGCACGGCCTTCACATCCTGATCCCTGCATACCCTTCCCGCGAACACGTTGGCCAGCAGCCCCGTGTACATGCTCCCCGAATTGGATTTGACCGGATCCGTTGACACGGGCGCCACAGGCAAAACGATGGGCGACAATGTCGTCGAATCCATCAGCCCGAGTTCGGACCAGCGTCTTCCGTCCATGGCGGACCGGATCAATCCTGCAAATCCATCCACCTGAAAAACACCGTTATGCTCGGACACGAATCCGGCCGATACGAGCGCCCTGGCCGCGCGGTCCCACGCGTATAAAACAACGGGGCTGTACAGCACAGGCTCGCTTTTGACAGGGGCCGCGGATTGATGCCGTCCGTAAAGCGCCAGGGCCAGCTGGCTGGACGGCCAGAGGAAATCGACATCCGCCGGCATCTGCCCGCCGATCATCTCCATGGATCCCGACTTCGTGCAATCCAGGACGAGGCCGTACCTTCTGGCCAGCAGGCGTTTCACGGCAGTATCCTCGAGCAGCTCCATTTTTTCCCCGCCCACGAATCCCCGCAAGGTGACCAGCCTTCTGGTCGGCCAGGATCCCATCCCGGCGATCCATGCGGCCAAAGCCACAACGGCGAGTCCGGCGAGAACGATCCCCAGTTTGCGCATGAGAAATCCCTTTGATGGTATCGGATGATTCGGACGACAGCCCCTTTTGGACAGAAGCCCGGTTCAGCCGATCTCCGAGTGGTACTCCTGTATGGACTTGACCCTATAGGCCCCGTTCCGCCTGGCCTGTATCCCGGTCGTTGCCGCCAGCGCGGCGGAAGGGGTGGTGATGTACTGGATGTGGTATTTGATGGCGTTCTTTCGGATGTAGGAGTCGTCCACCTCGCTGAGCTTTCCCTTGGGCGTGTTGATGATCAGGTTGATGTCGCCGTTCTTGATCGCATCCACGATGTTGGGCCTGTCCTGGTGTATCTTGTAGATGAGCTGGGACTCGATTCCGTTTTCCTTCAGGAAATTCCGCGTGCCCTCCGTGGCCAGAATGTGGAATCCCATATCCCGGAAACGCCTGGCCGGCTCCAGGATGCCGGCCTTGTCCCGGTCCGCCACCGTGATCAGCACGGTGCCTTCGACCGGCAGGGCGGACTGTGTGGCCTCCTGGGATTTGAAAAAAGCCAGGCCGAAGGAATCCGCCATTCCGAGCACCTCGCCTGTGGATTTCATTTCAGGGCCGAGGACGGGATCGACCTCCGGGAACATGTTGAACGGGAAAACCGCCTCCTTCACGCCGAAATGCCTGAAGGATTTCTGTCGCAGATTCAGGTCAGAGAGTCTTTTCCCGAGCATGATCCGGGTGGCGATCTTGGCCATGGGGATGTCGCACACCTTGGAAACCAGGGGCACGGTCCTGGACGCCCTCGGATTGGCCTCGAGAATGTAAACCCTGTCGTTGGCAATGGCATACTGGATGTTCATCAGACCGACCACATGCAGTTCCTTCGCGATTTTCCGCGTGTATTCCTCGATGACGGCCAGATGTTTTTCCGGGATGTCCACGGGCGGGATCACGCATGCCGAATCCCCGGAATGCACGCCCGCGTATTCGATGTGCTGCATGATCGCCGGGATGAAGACGTCCGTGCCGTCCGCGATCGCATCCGTCTCCACTTCCATTGCGTTTTCAAGAAACTTGTCGACGAGTATCGGGCGCTCCGGCGATACGCCCACGGCTGCGGCCACATAGCGCTCGAGCATTTTCGCGTCGTGGATGATCTGCATGGCCCTGCCGCCCAGCACGAAGGAAGGCCGGACGATCAGCGGATAGCCGATCCGGTCCGCGATCCTGAGAGCCTCTGCCAGATGGCTGGCCATGCCGGATTCGGGCTGCGGAATTTGGAGTTTTTCCATCAGTTTTCTGAACCGGTCACGGTCCTCGGCCAGGTCAATGGTGTCCGGGGAGGTGCCGAGGATGCGCACGCCGGCTGCCGCCAGTTCCGCCGTGATGTTCAGCGGCGTCTGCCCCCCGAACTGGACGATGACGCC
>JAFGEX010000211.1 GCA_016931355.1 bacterium | reverse complement strand
GAAAACCTTTCCGATTTCAAGAAGGATAAAAGGTACCGTTTCGTCAAGGGCGACATCTGCGATAAAGCCTTGGTTGACAAGCTCGCCCAGGAAGCGGACGTGATCGTCAATTTCGCTGCGGAAAGCCATGTGGACCGGTCCATCGGGGAGCCCGAGGATTTCATCCGGACCGACATTTTCGGCGTTTTCGTCCTGCTCGAGGCTGCCCGTCAACACGGCATTCAGAGATTCGTTCAAATCAGCACGGATGAGGTATACGGGAGCATCGAGTCTGGTCTTTTCAGGGAAACCGATGCGTTGATGCCGTCCAGCCCCTATGCAGCGTCCAAGGCAGGCGCGGACAGGCTGGTTTACTCCTATTATGTCACCTACAAACTGCCGGTGGTGATACCCCGGAGTTCGAACAATTTCGGACCCTTCCAGTATCCCGAGAAGCTCATCCCGCTTTTCATCACGAATGCCATCGAGGACAAGAGCCTGCCGCTGTATGGAGACGGCATGAACGTCCGGGATTGGCTGTATGTGACGGACAACTGCGAAGCCATTGAGCAGGTCATGGAAAAGGGGAAGGACGGGGAGGCGTACAACATCGGCGGCGGCAACGAGCGGACCAATCTGGACATCACGGAAAAGATACTCGGCGCCCTGGACAAGCCCCGATCCCTGATCGCTTACGTGGAAGACCGGAAGGGGCATGACCGCAGGTATGCGCTGGACACGGGCAAGGCTGAAGCCCTCGGGTGGAAGCCGCGCCATCCTTTCGAAAAGGCCCTGGCCGAGACCGTGTCCTGGTACAGGGAGAACCGCCCCTGGTGGGAAAAGATCAAGAGCGGCGAATACCTGGAATATTATAGAAAACATTACCATGACCGCAAACAGTAACCGGACGGAGACAGAATGGATCTGAAAACGAAGATTGAGAAACGGGAAGCGAAAATCGGCATACTCGGCCTCGGATATGTGGGCCTTCCTCTTGCGCTTGAATTCGTGCACGGCGGTTTCCGGACCACGGGATTCGACATCGATCCCTCCAAAGTGGAAATGCTCAACAAGAAAAAATCCTACATCCGCCATATCCCTTCGGAAAAGATCGCCTCTCTCGTGGAAACGGGCAGGTTCAGCGCCACCACCGATTTCTCGAAGCTTTCGGACATGGACTGTCTGATTGTGGCTGTGCCCACGCCTCTGGACAAGCATGAGCAGCCGGATCTGAGCTACATCATCAACACTTCGGAGGCGATCGCCCCGCATCTTCGCAAGGGCCAGCTGGTGGTTCTGGAAAGCTCCACCTGGCCCGGGACCACCATGGAGGTGATGAAACCCATTCTGGAGAAATCCGGGCTGAAGTACCCCGGCGACTTTTCCCTGGCTTTCTCGCCTGAGCGCGAGGATCCGAACAACAAGAACTATTCAACCAAGACCATCCCCAAGGTGGTCGGGGCCAATGATCCGAAAAGCCGCGAGGCCTGCAAGGCCCTGTACGATGCGGTCATCGTGAAAACCGTGCCGGTTTCGTCGAGCCAGGCGGCCGAGGCGACCAAGCTGCTGGAAAACATATTCCGCAGCGTGAACATCGCGCTGGTCAACGAGATGAAGATGATTCTGGACCGCATGGGCATCGATGTCTGGGAAGTGATCGAGGCCGCCTCGACCAAGCCGTTCGGTTTCATGCCTTTCTACCCCGGTCCCGGCCTGGGCGGGCATTGCATCCCCATCGATCCATTCTACCTGACCTGGAAGGCCAAGGAATTCGACATGCCGACCCGCTTCATCGAGCTCGCCGGGGAGGTCAACACGCACATGCCGTATTATGTGGTCCAGCGCGTCATGGAAGCCTTGAACGCCAAGCAGAAAAGCCTTTCCGGTTCCTCCGTGCTCATCCTCGGGCTGGCCTACAAGAAGGACATCGACGACATGCGGGAAAGCCCGACCCTGAAGCTCATCGAGATTCTGGAGGACAAGGGCGCAAAGGTGGACTACAATGATCCCTACATCCCCGTCACGCCGCATGTCCGGAAATATCAGTACGACATGAAAAGCGTGGACCTGACGCCGGAGAATCTGCAGAAATACGATGTGGTTCTGATTTCGACGGATCATTCGTGCTATGACTATCCTCTCATCGAAAAACACGCCCGGCTGATCGTGGACACGAGAAACGCGATCGGGACGTCGGGTAAGTCCATCGATAAATTGGTCAAGGCGTAACAAGAGGTCCTTTCATGAATCCGTTTCGAATCCATGCTGCGGTCCTATGCCTGCCTCTGTTTGCCTCCCTGTGGGCGCAGGTCAATCCCAGCGAGCAGATTTGGGATAAGAGAGGGTCGGTTCCAAAGGCGATTGATTTTGAGGAGTTGCTGCAAGAGGGCCAGATCGATCGTGAACAATACGAATCCCTCAAGCGGCAGCGGGAGAGCAAACTTCGGGAGCAGATGGCCGAAATGGAAGCCCTGGAGATAGCGGTGAATCCCGAGACGTACCGGGTGGGCCCGGGGGACATTTTCTCCTTGAACGTCTGGGGCGCGATGGAGGCCCAGATTCCGGCAACAGTGAATCCCGAAGGAAAATTGGTCATTCCCACGATCGGAGAATTTACAGTGGCCGGCCAAACCCTATCGGATGTGCAGCGGTTGGTGGTCGGGAAATCGATGCAGCTCTACGACAAGAGCACGGTCACGCTTACACTGGAAGGTCTGCGCCGCTTCCGCGTCCATGTGGTTGGGGAAGTCCTGTATCCGGGCACCTACATGGCTCGTGCCATCAGCAGAATCTCCGAAGTGATAAACGACGCCGGCGGGCTAACGGATTGGGCTTGGGCCGGTGGCGTGGAACTGCGGCATCCGGACGGTGAAACGGACACTTTCGACCTGAATGCATTCGAACAATCTGGGATACTTGACAAGGATCTTTTTGTCAACGGAGGGGACGTGGTTTTTGTGCCTCCCCTGCGTCTCAGCGATAGCCAGGTCGTGGTGGAAGGGGATTTTTCAGTCAGCGGGGTTTATCAGATCCTTCCGGACGAAGACCTGCTGGTTTTCCTGCGGAGAGTCCACGCCTTGAGGCGGAACATCGATATCGCCAAGATACAGGTGATTCGTACGGATGGGAACTCGGAGCCGCTGTATCGTGTCCAACCGTTCGCTTCCGACACCAGCCTCGTCCGCTGTCCTCTGCGTCACGGCGATCGGATCGTTTTGCCTTCCAATTTCGTTTTTGTCAAGGGATCTGTTCTTTCACCAGGGGCTTATCCCTACGTAAAAAACTTGAAAGCCGTGGATTATGCGGGAATGGCCGGGGGAGACTACCGGTCGGGCCATATACGCGGAATCAAGGTTTACCATGTTGCAAATCAGAAGACGGAAAAGGGGCTGGGTGTGATTGTGGAGCCCGGCGATGTGGTTCATGTGAATGTGAACAATGAGGAAAAGCTGAAAAATTATATTGCGCTGATCTCGGCGTTGTCTTATCTGGTCCTGGCGGCAAAAGCCACGGGAATAATCGGAGAATAGGCAAAAGCGGGTGGAGCCGATGAAAGAAAAAGACGTTGACATCTTTCAGTTCGTTAAAATGATGTATAGGTGGCGCAGGTTTATCCTGATCAACTTGATCATCGTGGCGATGCTGGCAGCGGGTGCAAGCCTCGTCATCCCCGAACTTTATGTTTCGCGCGTCACCCTGCTCCCGCCTGTCGAGGATGCCGGCGATATCGGGGGGGGCATTTCCTCCTTCCTGGGACAGCTCCCCTTCGAAGGAATGGGATTGAATCTGGGTTTGCTTTCTGAGGAGGCATCCCTCTTCATTGCCGTCATCAAAAGCCGGACCGTCATGGAATCGGTGGCGGAAAAATTCCAGCTGACGGAGCGTTACAAGGCGGATAACATGGAGGAGACTGTCAGGAAGTTGCGCAAGTTCGTTGATGTCGATGCCGGGGAGGATGGGACCCTCACACTCCGCGTGGGGGCAAAAACCTCATTTTTTACAAATGCCCGGAAAAGGGACGAAGCCCGGAGTCTTTCCCGAGACATGGCCACTTTCTTCATTCAGGAACTGGACCGCGTCAACAAGGGACTCAAAACGGAACGAGCGCGCAATGCAAGGATTTTCATCGAGAAGCGCTATATGGAGAACCGGCGCGACCTGGAAGCGGCGGAGAATGTTTTTAAACAATTCCAGAAAAAATACGGGGCCATTTCGCTCCCGGACCAGACCACAGCCACCCTGTCCACCCTGGCGGAACTGAAGGCTCAAATCATCGCCAAAGAATTTGAATTGGGGATTATGGAAAATTACAGAGGATCATCCGGATCCGAGGTGATGAAGGTGAAGAGCGAAGTCGCCGAATTGAGCAGACAATACGACAAATTCGTGGTTGGGAAGGGGATGTCCGGAGAGGGCCGACGCGACAAGGAAGACATTTTCCTCCCCCTGGCGGACATTCCGGATCTGGGTGTGAAGTATGCCCGGCTGCTGCGGGAGGTCCTGTTCCAGGAAAAAATCATGGAGTTCATCCTCCCTCAATTCGAGCAGGCCAAAATCCAGGAGGCCAGAGATACGCCGACCGTACAGGTGCTGGATGAAGCCAATTATCCGATCAAACGCGAGAAACCCAAACGGAAGCTCATCGTCCTTTTTTCCGGACTTGCCAGTCTGATTCTATGCGCAGGTTTTATTGCCGTCACTGAGAACTGGAATCGTCTCCGCGATCGCCTCAGCGATTGAGCACGGGGATACGTTTTGAAGCCCCTTACACTGATTACTGCGCCCCCTTCCGGTCTTCCCAGCTTGGGATTTGCGATCCTCGTTTTCTGCGTCTTGGAAGCGGGCGCTGTCCTGCTGATATCATTATATCCAGCATCTCTGGTTGTGCTGGCGGCCTCCGTCACGCTGTTGGCACTCATCCTGCTAGCTTCCAGAGAACTCCTTTATGGATTGCTGATACTCCTGATCAGCATTTTCGCGGGCAAAATCCATTTCTTCAACCAGGCTCCTGTTTTCTATCTGGATGTGATTTTGTGTGCACTCGTTTTCTGCCTTTTAATCCGTTCGCTGCTACGAGATCATTTTATTTGCCACCTATCCTCTCCAGGGATTGTTCTTCTTCTCGTTCTGTTCCTGATTCACGGGTTCGTTTTCCTGCTGGGGTCGAAAAATTTCTTCTGGGGTTTGTTAGCCATTCGTTATATCGGATCCGGTCTTCTGGTTTTTCTGATTTTCGATCAAATCGTCACCCATATCGACGATATTCCGAAACTGATTTATTTTTTTGTGTTTTGGGGCATTCTTTTTTCCCTGATCATCCTGGTGACCTCCATGTCCGAAGGCAATCTGCAGGGAGAAGGATTTCAAAAAGGCCTGTATTTGACCTGGGGGAGATCCAATTATCTGGCAACTTTTCTGGTGGCTTTGCTTCCTCTGGTTTTTGCACTGATGGATATCCGATCTTACGGCCTTTTCTGGAAGGCGACGTTGACCGGAATCTTCATCCTGTTTCTTGCAGCCTTATTCCTGACAGGCTCCCGCGGAGGAGTGCTGGCAGCGGGATTTTCCCTCTGGATCCTCCTGGTCAGGCTGGTCCGGCACAAGACCCGAAGGCTTTCCATCCTGATCAGTGTTTCCATCATTTCTGCGATCGCACTGCTCAGTCCGGCGGCTGATTATATTTTCCGCGGAATCGGCGATATGGACAAACAGATTACCGTTGTCACCCGGATCATCAACTGGACCCAGTCTTGGAAGGCTTTTCTGAGCCATCCCCTCGGCGGTGTGGGATTCGGCAATCTTGGATATTATATACGCAATATTTTTGAAAAGGAAACGAGCGCTCATAATATTGTTCTGAGTCTTCTCGGCGAGACGGGAATCATCGGATTGGTTTTGTACGGGGCGGTTCTCATCCATATCCTGCGTGTGCAGCATCGGAATTGCCGGCTCATACGAAATGATGTCCACCTCCAATTTGCCTGGGGAACGTTCGCCGGCACTCTCGGCATCCTGTTCCATTCTCTGGTCGAGCCGAGCCTGTGGGGTTATCAGATGCAGGTCTTCTTCTGGCTTCTCGTCGGCATCTCCGTTAAGCAGTCCCGCTGGATTTCACAGATCAACAGCGCTTCCCGGGGATCAGGGCCATGAAAAAGGTCAGTGTGATCATTCCGACCTTTAATGGAGCCAGAACCATCAGGAACACGGTTCAAAGCGCTCTGGATCAGACCTATGCCAACCTGGAAATAATCGTGATCAACGACGGATCGACCGATCATACAGAGGAAATTTTAAAAGGTTTCGGAAACAGGATTCGTGTGCTGACCAAACCGAACGGTGGCCCCGGAAGCGCAAGAAACATGGGCATCCGGCATTGCACCGGCGATTACGTCGCCATGCTGGATCATGACGATCTTTGGGTGAAGGATAAAATCGCCTTGCAGGTCCCGCTGTTCGACAACGATCCGAGGATTGCAACCGTTTTCTCCGATGCCTTTCTCATCCAGGCCGATGGTAGGTGTCATCGGAGATGCTTCCAGGAAGCCAGGCCGTACCGGGGTTTTGTCTTCCGCCAACTTTTCGAAAGAAATTTCATTCCCAACCTCACCTCGATAACACGGAAGGAACTCATTGAGGAGATGGGGTATTTCGATGAGAGCGGGGAGATGCTCACAACAGACGATTATTTTATGTGGCTCAAGCTTGCCACCCGGTATGCATTCGATTATATTGATCAACCGCTGGCATATTTCCGGCAGCACCCCGACAATTTCAGCGGGCATTTGGAGAGCTTCTGTCATGACATCCTCCGGACATTGTCGAAGACAGAACAGAACTTCCCGGACCACATCGTTAAGATGAGGCGCTGCAGGGACCGACGAATATCCAGGTTGCATTACATACTCGGCAGGCATTATCTGCGAAACGGGAGGTACGCCGATTCCCGGCAAGCCCTGATCCAATCTCTGAAGATCGACCGGATGAACATAAAAAGTGTTTTGGTGTCGATGTTCGTCGGTCTCAAATCGCATATCGGGAAGGTACGCCATTAAAAAAATGATACAAGCGACCGCGGTGACCGGCCTTTCCACCGTATTGAACACCCTCTTGCTTTTCGGCCGCAATAAAATACTGGCTGTGATGCTCGGCCCTTTCGGTATCGGCATCGTCTCTCAGATCAACAATTTTCTCCTGTTCCTTTCAACACTTGCCTCGTTGGGAATCAATGCCGGTGTCACCAAATTGGTGTCCGAAAACCATTCGAAGGGCGATCTTAAAGAGGAGCACCGCGTTGTTCTGAATGGACTCAAGATCACCATGATCGCCACCTTTCTCCTGGTGTTGGCGGGTCTTTGTTTTTCATCGGCCATCTCCAGGCACATACTCAGCGATCCTGGTTATGGCCCGCTCATCATCCTGTGTCTCGTCGGATTCCCTTTTCTCGTGCTGTTCAATTTTTATCGGTCCGTATTCAGGGGTTTGATGGAGATACGAAGGTATGTCTCTATCGGGGTTGTCAATTCGCTCGCCGCGCTGATTTTAGTCGTTCCGCTCGTACGGGGATTCCGTCTGAGCGGAGCGGTCGCAAACCTGACGCTCTCTTACCTGGTTTGCTGGCTTGTCATTCAGTTTCAGCAGAAACAGAGATCCCAGTTTCTCCTGGAAATCAAAACCATTCGATACCCGGCGGACGGACGGGTAACCGGGGATCTGGTCCGATATGGATTTTCCAGCCTCGTGGCGGGCTCCTCCACCCTGCTGGCGCTTCTGTTTGTCCGCTCCACCATCATCAGCCGTCTCGGCATCGAAGATGCCGGTTATTTCCAGGCAATCTATGCCATTTCCAGTCAGACCATCCTCATCATCATCGAATCCATCGGGACATACGCCTTCCCGCATTTGAGCGGTATTCAAAATCCGGAAGATTTCAAGAAAGAATTGAACGCCGTTTTCCGGTTGACTGTGATTTTAGTCACCCCACTTGTCTTGGCCGTGGTCGTTTTTCGAAATTTGTTTGTGCTGCTGTTGTATTCCAGCGCTTTCCTGACGATCGGTGCTGTTTTGCCGTTTCAATTGGCGGGTGATTTTTTTAAAAGCGTCGGATGGTCTCTGGGTGTTGCTTTGCTCCCGATGAAAAAACTCAAGGCTTTCGTGGCCATTGATGTGATGGTCAGTCTGCTCTTCCTGATATTTGCGCGTCTTTTAATCGAATCCCATGGAATCAGGGGCGTATCGATTGCCTATCTCATCAGCTTTATCTCTCATGTCCTTTTCAATTATTTTTACCTCAGGAAAACGCTGGATTTCCGATTGGCAGCCCGGAACCGGTGGACGCTTGCCGGTTCCATGTTGATCCTGGCATTTTCGATGTTTTTGGGCAGGAAAACCATGCTGATTTTGTCACTCCCCATGCTCCTGGCCTGGGCGGTGCTTTCACTGGATAGCCGGGAAAAGGCTTTTCTGATGCGCAAGATCGGATGGATGAAATCATCATGAACATCTGTTACCTCGCGGATCATGATTGCGCCCAGGCGCTTCATTGGGCCGAAAGGCTCGGAACGAAGAAGCAACGGCTGACCGTTCTCTCGTATGGACATGTTCGAATCCATCCGGCTTTCCGGTGTATCCGTCTGGGTGAGCGGTTCCGATTCAACAAACTGATCCGGCAAAGCATTCTTCTTCGGAAAGTGTTGAAAGCGGTCAAGCCCGATGTGCTTCATGCCTTCTATTCAACCAGTTATGGATTCCTGGCTTCCCTGCTTGGCGAACGAAACCTCATCGTGACCGTTCAGGGGTCCGATCTGTTTTTAGAGCCTCGCAGAAACGGGATATTTTCTTACATCAACAGGTTCGTCTTCAAACGTGCACGGATCATCCATTCAATGGCCGCTCCTATGACTCGGGAACTTGTCCGTCAGGGGGTTCCGGCGCATAAAATCGTCACTTTTCCCGAGGGTGTTGAATCGGCTTCTTTTTCATCGAACCGGCGTTTTCCCCGATCGGCGCGCGGTCTCATCAGCACACGCAGCATGAAAAAAGTTTACAACATCGAACGGTTGATTGATGCCATGAAAATTCTGTCTGAGGAGAAGGTGTCTGCCCGGTTGACACTTGTGGGGGAAGGGCCGGAGAAGGAAGGACTGATCCGCCGCGCCCGCAGTCTCCATCTGACCAATGTGGTCTTCCGACCCCGGTTAAGTCGAACCGCATATATTGAAACCCTGAAAAAGAATGCCATATATGTCTCCACATCCCTTTCGGATGGAGCCTCTGCAAGCCTCATGGAGGCTATGGCAGCCGGTTTGTTTCCGGTGGTGAGCGACATTGCCGCCAATCGTGCCCTGATCACGCACAACCGGAACGGATTGTTGTTCGATCCAGGGGATTCCCGGGATATCGCAGGAAAAATAGGACAGGCACTGGACTTTCCACGATGGAGAGAGCGGGCGGTTCGTTTCAACCGGGATCAGGTGAGGAAGGAGTTCGACATCGGCCGGACAACCGATATCCTGATCTCGGTTTATAAGAGGATGGTTGTTGCTGATAAGTGATTGGATGTTGAATCTGTCAGCGAGCGTACTCCCCGGGGCTTGCCCCGGGGTAAGCGAGCGGATTTAAATGTCTTTTTCCCTGCAGATCGAAGGTTCCCCGCCGCTTGCGGCGGGGAGCTTCAATCTGTCAGCGAGCATACTCCCCGGGGCTTGCCCCGGGGTAAGCAGGCGAATCTAAAAGTCTTCTTCCTGACAGATCGAAGGTTCCCCGCTGCTTGCTGCCGGGGAGCTTCAAATGAACGGCCGGCGCATGCCCTGCGGCTTACTGTCGGATCGACGAAAGGATGTAAATGTCGTTTTCCCAATAGATCGAACAGAACACAAAGCTCGTATCGTGAGGCTCCAAGGTCTTCTTCACGAGAAGATGCCTGTTTGAGATTATCGATACGTGAACGTGAAGACTTTCCGGGAATTGGAAGGATAAACCGTTTGAATAGGTCTGAAAAACGCATCGTCATGCTCCTGTCGAATGGTTTTGAACCTGATGTCCGGGTTTTCAAGGAAGGCTCTTCCCTTGTCCGCCACGGCTATCAGGTGGATTTGATTTGTTGGGATCGGGAAAGGGATCACCCATCCGAGGCGACATGCAACGGCATACGGATTCACCGGTTTCAATGGAGAGGGACTTACGGCAAAGCCCTGTTATGCGTTCCAGGTTACGTAGCTTTTTATATTCATGCCATCCGCCGGTTGCTCCGAATGAAGCCGGCTGCGATCCATTGCCATGATCTGGACACATTGATCCCGGGTTTCATTGCCGGCAGATTTACGGGGGCCGGGATTGTTTATGATGCCCATGAAATCGAGTACTTCATCCATTTTCCCCGATGGCTTCGGCGAGGATTCTCCCGTGTCGAAAAGATGCTGGCCAAGAGATGTAACGCTGTTTTTGTAGTCAACTCGCCGGGAATTGATAAATTCAGCAGAATGGGACTGGCTTCGGACAGACTCGTCCTCCTGCGTAATGGCCCCTTCCTGAATCTGTCAGCGAGCGCATTCCCCTTGGCTTGCCGCGGGGTAAGCGAGCGAATCCAAACGTCTTCATCCTTACAGATCGAAGATTCCCCGCCGCTTGCGGCGGGGCGCTTCAATGGATTTGGTTGCCGGATCAATCCCCGTCGGGCCGTTGTGCCCGTGGTTCTTGGTATGATCGGATACATCCAATCAGGCATGGGGATTGAGCGGATCCTTGAACTGTTCGATGAGCTTTGCGCAAAAACCCGGGATATCCGTTTGCTCCTGGTCGGTAAAATAGAACCTCGATATGAAACAGTCCTGCATTCCCGTATCCGGAGGCTCAAAAATCCGGACAAAGTCATCCGGGTCGGCCGCATCCCCTACCCGGAGGTTTTAAAATATTATACGCAGATGGATATTGCTATCATGCTTCACGATACCGGGAATCCGCAATACCGCTATTCCACGCCCACAAAATTATACGAAGCGATGGTTTTCAGTCTTCCGGTATTGGCTTCCCCTATCGGGGATGTCGGGGAAATCCTGCGACAAGCCGGTTGCGGCATTGCGGTCCAGCCGTCCGACCGAAAGCAATTGTTGTCAGTGCTGTCGGAATGGGTGGCGAACCGGCCGTTGAGGAGACGGCTCGGTATAAACGGCCGGAGTTATGCGCTCCGTCATTTTACCTGGGAGATGATCGAAGCGCGTCTCTGCGACGCGTATTCCAGACTGCCTCACGCCCGATCCCATACTCCGGGGGAATAGTGGCAGTCGCCCCTTAAGTCCTTTATTGACATTACAGCAGAAGGTGGTTATATTAGACAACTTTTACAGGGAAGGATTAATAGGGAAAACCCATTCTTCGCTCGAAGGGACCAGCATGTGAGTCCGGGAGACTCCTCTTATGGGAAAGCAGGGGGGATGAAAAATATTTCCCTTTAAAAGGGCTTACCCCCGCGGGTGGCGGGGTATGCGATGTCCCCGGCCGCTTGCTGCCGGGGATCTACGATCTGCCGGGGAAAAGAGTTTGAGATGCCATCGCTGAGAAATCCGATGGATAGATCGGGTAGCAATCCAATCACGGGAAGAACCGCCTTCAATCCTGACGGCCGGGCATCCGATCCGGTCAAAGATCTCGTGGACACCCGGATTTCCGGAAAGACGGTGCGGGATGATCCGGAAGAATGGAAACGGGAGTAAAAGAAGGCCTGCTGCCAGCGGTAAGGCTCAAAGGAAGACCTGCCATGCATCCACTCGAGCGGCTCATCATAAAAGGAAGCTCCATCCCGGTAATCCTGTTTCTGCTGGCAGCGTTCTCCTGCAACAGGGATACGGCGACTTTCAACAGGGAGGAGGAAGTTGCCCGGATCGTCAAATTACCCAATCTCGGGACCGGGAGGTCTTACAAGCCGAATCCCACCCTGTGCGTTTGGAGGGGCAACCAAAAAGCCGCTTGCACCATCGGCTTCGACGATGTGCTGGCAAGCCATTATCAATTGGCGGCCCCTCGGTTGAAAGCCAGACAAATGCACGGGACCTTTTATCTGAACACCAAAAACGTGTATCGCTGGTCCTTCTGGAATGCATTGGCGCAGGATGGCCACGAGATCGCCTCCCATACCTGGTCGCATCCGAAGTGCACGGAAATCAGCGAAGAGTCCCTGCGGAATGAACTCGAACGGGCAAGGAATGACATATTGCGGAACATCATCGGACAGACGGATGTGCCCAGTTTCGCCTATCCTAGTGGATTGTATAATGACCAAGTCCGGAAGGTGGTCCTCGAATATCATCAATCCGCCAGGGGCTCATTCGGCATCAATCCACCCGTTCTCAATAACGATGACTTTTCCCTGATCAAGGGCATCGGAGCCTATCCTCCATATGATCCCCATTACCTGGCGGAGTTACTCACACGGACCGTTCATGACGGCGGATGGATACTCTGTTACTTTCATTCCATCTCGACCGATGGTTCGATGAATCAAACCACGATACCGCTGGATCTTTTCACCCGGCACCTGGATGCAGTGGATTCCCTGAGGGACGAGCTGTGGATCGCAACCCAGAAGCAGGTTGTCGAATATATCAAGCTCAGGCAGAACGCCCGTGTGACTTCAAGCGTCATTGACAGTTCAGTCGTTGAAATTTCGTTGAAAAATGATTATTTTGGTACATTAACGGAAAATTCGGTTGATGTGATGATGGATCTGCCTGAATATTGGAGCGGAAACATCATCGTGGTCACGAGCGAAGCAGACAATCAATCGCAAATCCTTCCGTTTTCAGACAAGATCATCGTCTCCATCCGCAACCTGGAAACCGTATCCATCACCTGTAAGAAAAAAATATAAAGGACAAGGGACATGCGGATTGCAGTCATCGGGGCCGGATACTGGGGCCCGAACCTGATCAGGAACCTCTACGAGACCCGTGCATGCTCGGAGATCATCTGCTGCGATTTGGATTCCAGGAAGCTGCAGAAAATCAAGGATCGGTATCCGGGCATTCAAACCGAAAGCCAGTACAAGAAGATACTGGACAGGAAAGATGTGGACGCGGTCGTCATCGCGACACCGGTTTCCACGCATTTTCCGCTGGGCAAGGAAATCCTAGAGTCCGGAAAACATGTGTTCATTGAGAAGCCCATGACGGCCAGTCCGGAAGAAGCGTCGGAGCTGCTGCGCCTTTCGGAGAAGGTGAAACGTGTGCTCATGGTAGGACACACGTTCGAGTACAGCCCGCCGGTCATCAAGATCAAGGAGCTCATTGACAAGGGCGAACTCGGAAAGATTTATTATATCAGCGCCTCACGGGTGAACCTGGGCCTGCACCAAAAGGATGTCAGCGTCATCTGGGACCTGGCGCCACATGATTTCTCCACGCTTTTCTTCTGGCTCAAGGAACAGCCTGCAAGAGTCTCCGCCATCGGAAAGGCCTGTGTGCAGAAGAAAATACCCGATGTGGCGTTCATCAATCTCGAGTTCCCCTCCGGCTGCATCGCCCATGTGCAGGTCAGCTGGCTGGCGCCGAGCAAACTGCGGCGGACGGCCATTGTCGGCAGCAAGAAGATGCTCGTGTACGACGATACGGAGAACATCGAGAAAGTAAAAATATACGATAAGGGCGTGAATTACGTAGATCCCGAATCCTTCGGCCAGTACCAGCTCAGTTACAGGACCGGCGATGTCGTCAGCCCCCGCCTTGAAACATACGAGCCCCTGTTCATGGAAATGAAACATTTCATTGAATGCTGCAGGGAAAACAAAAAGCCCAGGACCGACGGGCAAAGCGGCCTGCGCGTGGTGCGCACTCTGGATGCTGCGGAACGGTCCATGCGGAACAACAGCGTTGTTGTGGAGATTCCGGCATGAGTAAAATGGAAAACATCATCTATCCAAATGTCGTTATCGGAAAAGGGACGATCGTGGAGGAGCCCTGCATTCTGGGGAAGCCGCCACGGGGCAGGGAGCCGGGCGAACTCAAATTGGAGATCGGCTCGGGCGGCATCATCCGCCCTTTCACCACCCTGTACGCGGGATCCAGGATCGGAAACGGCTTCCAGACCGGGCAGGGCGCATCCATACGCGAAGACAACGTGATCGGGGACGATGTGAGCATCGGAACGAATGCGGTGCTCGAATTCGGCAACCGCATCGGTAGCCGCGTCCGGGTGCATTCCTGCTGCTTTCTGGAAATGGTAACCATAGAGGATGATGTGTTCATCGGGCCTAATGTGGTCTTCACGGACGATCCGCATCCGATGAAATGCCCGAGATATCTCGAATGCAAAGGCGGCGTCACGGTGAGGCGCCTGGCGCGCATCGGCGCGCATTCCACATTACTGCCGGGCGTTGTCGTGGGGGAGAATACTCTGATAGGAGCAGGATCGGTGGTGACACGCGATGTTCCTCCGGGCACTGTTGTGGCAGGCAATCCGGCCCGCGTTGTGAAGAAAGTGGAGGACCTGACATGCCCGCCCGGTTTTTTTGAAAAACCTTACCTGTGGCCGCCGTATCTGAAGGAATAAAAGATTTTTTTCTCACGGCGAACGCATTCCCAGCGGTTTGCCGTGAGGCTTGGCCAGGGCCTTGTCCCGGAGTAGGCGAGTGCATATCCATGTTTTTTCCCTAACAGACCGAGGATTTCCGGGCAGTTGGCTGCCGGGGAGACTCAAGAGGAGTAGAAGCCTATGCCCATGTCAATCCCCTTTCTCGACCTGAAAACCCAGCATCAATCCATACGGGATGAAATACTCAAAGCTGTGGACGAAGCGGTTGTAAACGCCCAGTTCATCGGCGGGCAGCAGGTCTCGTCCTTTGAAAACGAATTTTCGGCATTTTGCGGAACAAAATATGCGGTCGGGGTGAACAGCGGGACGGACGCGCTCCGCTTTGCGCTTTTGGCTGCGGGGATACGGCCCGGGGACGGCGTTCTGACGGTCCCGAACACATTCATTGCAACCACGGAAGCGGTCACGCAGGCCGGCGGCCGCATCTTTTTCATGGATGTGGACGACCGCACCCATCTGATGGATCCGGGCCGGCTGGAACGGGAAATGAAAAAATGGGCCAAGGAGGGCCGGACGCCCAAGGTCATCATCCCCGTCCATCTTTTCGGGCATGTGGCGGACATGGCCGGCATTCTGGAGGTAGCCGGCCGTTACGGCGCAACAGTGATTGAAGACGCCTGCCAGGCGCATGGCGCGCTTTACTCATCCCTGAATGCGGGCGTGAAACCCGGGTGTGCCGGATCCTTCGGATCTGCGGGCTGCTTCAGCTTCTATCCCGGTAAAAACCTCGGCGCCTGCGGCGAGGGCGGCGCTGTCGTCACCCACGACGAGTCCCTGGCCGAAAAGATACGCATGTTCAGGGATCACGGCCAGGTCAAAAAATACTATCACGAAATCGAGGGATACAACGGCAGGCTGGATGCCATACAGGCCGCTATTCTCCGGATCAAGCTGAAACATCTCCCGGAATGGAACCGGGCGAGGCAGAGGAATGCGGAAAGTTATGACCGGCTTTTCTCCTCCGCAGGCAACATTGTGCCGGTTCCCAGACCTGCATGGTCCAAGAGTGTTTATCATCTGTACGTCGTCAAGGTGGAAGACAGGGATGCTGTGGCGAAGAAGCTGGCGGAAAAGGGCGTGGCGACCGCCTTGCACTATCCCATCCCCCTGCATCTGCAGAACGCCTACCACTCTCTCGGGTACAAGAAGGGGGATTTCCCTGTTTCGGAAAAACACGCGGCGCGAATCCTTTCGCTCCCCATGTTTCCGGAATTGACGCAGGAACAGATCACCTATGTCGCAGAACAGCTACAGGCCTGCATCTGAAAACGGTTCCGGGCGCCCCGTGCTTCCGGAACTCGGCGAAAAGCCCCGCGTCTCCGTGGTCATCCCCATGTTCAACGAATCGGAGGCTATCGGGAGATGCCTGCAATCCGTGTTTGAACAGGATTATCCGGCAGACAGGATCGAAGTGCTGGTCGCGGACGGAGGCTCCACGGATGGGTCCAGGGAGAAGGTCCGGAAACTGGCCGAGGCCCGGCCGAATCTCCGGCTCCTGGACAATCCGGGAAGGCGGACGCCGGCTGGTTTGAACGTCGGGATCCGGAATGCGGCCGGGGATGTGATCATCATCCTCGGCGCGCACACACGCATTAAAAAGGATTTCATCCGGCGGAACATCGAGGCCATGAAGCGCATGGCCGTTCCGTGCACGGGCGGCACGCAGATCAACATCGGCGAGACGGACATGCAGCGGGCCATCGGCGTGGCCATGGGCTCTCCCTTCGGCCTGCCGAGCGCGCCTTACCGGTT
>JAFGEX010000210.1 GCA_016931355.1 bacterium | reverse complement strand
TCGTACTCCCCGGATTGATCACGTTCAAGGACAAGATGCTGATGTCCATTGATCAGGTCGATTTGGCAAAGCTCAATGCCATTCCCTCCACCGGGGGGGCGGAAAAGAGAGGCGAGCCTCCCGTGGACAAAAAGGACGCGGAAAAGCTCGCCAGACGCATGAAGGATATTCTCGGAGCCCGCGTGGAAAGCGTGCGTCTGTCCGAACGATTGGTCGCAAGCCCGGCCTTGCTGGTGGGCGCAAACAGGGCCGTGTCGGGACAGATGGAAAAAATCATGCATCTCTTCAACCAGGAGATACGGCTGACGCCCAAAAACCTCGAGATCAATCCGGGACACGCCCTCATCCGAGACATGGCCGCGATATACCGGAAAGACGCCAAGGACCCCCTTCTCGTCAAGCTGGTCGAAGCCCTCTTTGCCAGCGTTCTTCTCCTGGACGGGACGATTGACAATCCCCAGACCCTGTCCAGGCATATACAGGACCTGGCATCGGCATTCGCCGCAACGGCTCGGCCGCCGGATGCAGAGTCCGGAAGTGAAGGGAGGTCCGCTTGACGACAGATTCCCCCGGCCGTATCCATGTGCCGGCCCTGGATGATATTCTGGGCAAACCATTTCCGGTTCTGGACAGCGGATTCGTCCGCGTCATCGACTACATGGGATCCGACGAATCCATCGTGCAGGCGGCCCGTGTTTCCTACGGGAAGGGCACGAAAAAAGGGAGGCAGGACCGCACCCTGATCCGTTACCTGATCCGGCACCACCATACGACTCCCTTTGAAATGTGCGAGCTCAAGCTTCATGTGCGTGTGCCCATGGACTGTTGGAGGCAGTGGATACGCCACAGAACCGCCAATGTGAACGAATATTCGACCCGGTACTCCATAGCCATTGATGCGGCGCAGACGACTCCGCCCCGCGAGTGGCGTTTCCAGGCCCAGACCAACCGCCAGGGAAGCTCCGGCTTCCTGGATGAGGAAAAAGGTCTCAGGCTTTCGGAACGCGAACGGGAAGTTCAGGAATTGGCGAGGAACGTGTACAACGAACGTCTGGAGGCAGGCGTGGCGCGGGAACAGGCCCGGAAGGATCTCCCCCTGTGCACCTATACCGAGGCCTATTGGAAAATCGATTTGTCCAATCTGCTCCATTTCCTATCCCTCCGCATGGAGGAGCATGCGCAGATGGAAATCCGCCTCTATGCGGAGACGATCGGGAATGAAATCGTGAGCCGCTGGTGTCCCCTGGCCTGGGAGGCATTCAGAGACTACCGGGTGGATGCCGTCACCTTGTCGAAAGACGAGCAGTCCTTGCTCAGGACGCTGCTCAGGGAAGGCCCTGCTGCAGCCGTGCGAAAGGCGGAATCCCTGGAATGGCTGACCTCCGGGGACGGAAAATCCGTTTTCCACTTTGAACGTTCGGAATTCGAAGAAAAGCTGGCAATAATGGGGATTGAAGTGCCTTGGCAAAAGGGACCGCCGTGAAAAATCCGGAGCCAACTCGAACAGAATCCCCTGCAACGGAGCTCATGATCCGGCCGGCTGTACCGGGGGATGAAATCCTCCTCCTCTCTTTCATCCGCGCGCTGGCGGATTACGAAAATTTATCCTCTGAAGTTTCGGCCACTCCTGGGGACATCCGGAATGCGCTTTTCGGCGAAAAACCTTGCGCAGAGGCGCTGATCGCGTTCTGGGAGGGGAAGCCTGCAGGTTTTGCAGTCTTTTTCAGCCATTTCTCCACGTTTCTCGGAAAACCGGGCCTTTATCTGGAAGACCTTTTCGTCAAGCCTGAATTCCGGGGCAGGGGCATCGGAAAGGCCATTCTGGCCAGGTTGGCCGGCATGGCCGACCGGAGGGATTGCGGGCGATTCGAATGGGCCGTTCTGGAATGGAACAGAAACGCCATTGATTTCTATTTGTCGATCGGCGCCCGGCCGCTGGCCGATTGGAGGATCTTCCGTATGTCCCGGGAGAACCTGAAAAAACTGGCAGGCTCCGCCTGATTGAAGCTCCCCGGCAGCGAACAGCCGGGGAATCTTCGATCTGTAAGGAAAAAGACATTTGTATTCGCTCGCTCACCCCGGGGCAAGCCTAAGGGGAATGCGCTCGCTGACAGATTCAAAGCCTTATTCCGGAGGCGCCGTCATTTCCGCAACGGATTCCATGCCCCTGACCACTTCAGGCAATATCCCTTTTTTGACAAAGATCGGATGAATTTTTCTCCTCAGCGCATGCAATCCCCGGTAAAAAAGAACCGCTCCGATGATGCAGGCCGATCCGCCGGCAGCCACGGTGACCGGCGTGCCGATGGATGATGCGAGGCTGCCGCTGAGCAGGCTGCCGATGGGTGTCATGCCCATGAAGGCCACGGTGTAAAAGGACATGACCTTTCCGCGCTTGTCATCATCCGCGATATTCTGCAAAAGGGTGTTGCTGGATATCATGAACACCATCATGCCGAAACCCGTGACCGTCATAAGGAACAGCGAGACAGCCAAATTTCGTGAAAGGGACACACCGATCAGGCCCGATCCGAAGAGGAAGGCCGCAACCGGTATGTTTTTTTCAAGGCCCCAGACGGTTTTCCGGGAAGCCAGGTAGAATGCGCCCAAAATAGCCCCGACGCCCAGCGCTCCCATCAGAAACCCGAGCGTATGCGGCCCGCCGGAAAGAATCTCCTTGGCAAAAACGGGCATCAGAACATGGAAAGACATGCCCATCAGGCTCACCAGGGAGATGAGGAGGATGATGTTGCGAAGCGGGTGGAAACCGAATACATACCGGATGCCGAGCCGCAGTTCTTCTCTCAGACGGGGTTTTATTTTCAGAACCGGACGCCGATCCAGTTTCATCAGGAAAAGCGCGATCAGAACGGCCAGATAGCTGAGCGTATTGAGCAGAAAACAGAAGCCTTCACCAACGCCTGTGATCAGGATGCCCGCCAGAGAGGGACCGATCAGCCTCGCCGCATTGAACATCATGGAATTCAGGGCAATGGCGTTCCCCAGATCCTCCGGATTGGGCACAAGTTCCACGACAAAAGACTGTCGCACCGGCATGTCCAGCGCATTGGCGAGGCCCATGAATACGCCGAGGCCGATCAATTGCCACACGGCCACGATTCTGAAAAGCACCAGTACAGTCAGGACGAGTGCCTGAGCCATGAACAGGGTCTGTATCGTCATCATCAGCCTGCGCTTGTCGTGCCGGTCCGCCAGGATGCCGGAAACCGGGGCCAGAAAGAACGACGGGATCTGGCTCGAAAATCCGATCACGCCCAGCAGAAAGGCGGAATGCGTCAGCCTGTACACCAGCCAGCTCATGGCCATGGCCTGCATCCAGGATCCGACGAGGGATACGCCCTGCCCGATGAAATACAGACGGTAGTTCGGATATTTCAACGCGCGGAATATGTGATTCGTCTTTTGATCCATAAAAAATCCCCGGGATAAGATACTGATTTCCCGGGGATTTCTCCAGTTTTTTTTGATGCGGACGGGTATTGGCGATAATCGGATTCCCGGTTTCCCGTCCGTATCACATGTGTTTGTATTTCGGGCCGCCTTCGCCCTCCGGCAATTTCCAGATGATGTTGGCGTACGGATCCTTTGTTTCGCAGGTCTGGCAGTGCAGGCAGTTCGTGAAATTGACTCGGATCCGCTTCTCCTCCTCGATCCATTCATAGACCTGGGCCGGGCAGAATCTCGTACAGGGACAGTCGAATTCCGGTTTGCATTTCTGTTCGCAGACCTGCGGGTCCGTGATGGTGATGTGGCTCGGCTGCTCTTCATCGTGAACGGTACCGGACAGATAAACGTCCGATAGCCTGTCGAGCATAAGGGCATCCTGCTTGAACGTAAAGACCTTTTTCCCGGGTTTCTTCTTCCGGATGGAATGCAGGGAATCCCGGTCCGGATGGATGGCGATCCTGCCTGCGGGCAGAAGGCCGAATGAAGCCGTATGCAGGGCGATGCCGGCCATCCCTCCTATCCTACCCAGGTGGAAGCCCTGGTGCAGGTTGCGCACCCGGAAAAGCTCTCTACCGGCCCATGATTGATAAAAGGCTCTGGGATAGTTCTCCAGCGTCTCCCGGGTCCAGGATTTCGCCTGGAGAGCCTGGAAAATCGCATCGCCCGCAGCCATACCGGAGCGGATGGCCAGATGAACGCCTTTCAGCCGAATCGAATTGAGCAGGCCCGCCCCGTCACCGACGATCACGAGCCCGTCGGAAGCCAGCGTCGGGATGGAAAAATAACCGCCCTCCGGAATCGTTTTGGCTCCGTATTCGAGCACTTTTCCGCCCTGCAGCAGCTTTTTCATGAAGGGATGGGATTTCCATTGCAGGAAAAGCTCGTGCATGTCCAGAAGCGGATTTTTATAATCCAATCCTGTCGCCAGACCGACGGCCGCCTGGCTGCCGGGCCTGGAATAGACAAATCCCCCGCCGTATGTGGCTGAATCATGGGGAAATCCGAACGAGTGCAGGGCGGTTCCGGGTTTCAGGCGCTCTTCAGGCAATTGGATGATTTCCTTGATCCCGATCACGGTGGCCTGCGGCATCTGAGCGGACAATCTTAGATCCTGGACCGCCTGTCTGGTCAGGCATCCGTGAACGCCTTCAGCCAGCACGGTCACGCCTGCAGCGATTTCATCGCCGTAAAGCGCATTCGGGCGCGGGCTGCCATGCTTGTCTATCCCCTTATCCCCCAGGCGTATCCCCTTCACGGCATTCCCTTCCCGGAGCAGATCCACGGCTGCAAAACCTGTGAAAAGCTGAACGCCGAATGATTCCGCCAGTTTGGACATCCAGCGCGTGAACTCGGCCAGGGAAACCATCAGACATCCCCTGGATCCCATTCCAGGAGGTGTAAACGGCAGCTTGAATGCGGTTTTTGATGTGAAGAAGTAGAATGGATTATGGATGACCTCAGCCTCTACAGGGGCCCCTCTCTCGCGGTAATCGGGTAACAACTCCGCCAGCGCAACCGGATCCAGGACTGCTCCAGACAGCACATGATTGCCGATGTCCGCCGCTTTTTCCACAACCATGACCTGCGGAGGAGAAAGCTTTTCGCCCTGCAATTGCCCGGATTCAATCCGCTTGTTGTGGGAATTAACCTGCTGGAAAATCCGGATCGCGGTGGAAAGACCTGCCACCCCCGCTCCCACGATGATCACATCGGCTTCAAATCTTTCCCTCTTGACGGGAATCCCGTTCATATTCGAACTTCCTTTCTCAATTCTCAGTGTTTACTTTTTCCGGACGGCGCCCTGCCGACGGCGGCGCAACAATCCGCAGACGGAATCGGAGCGATCAACCGGTGTCCGGGGAAAAAACCTGAAAACACCGGATCTTGAATCTGGCGGCGAGAGCATTCCCCTTAGGCTTGTCCCAGGGTAATCGAGCGAATCTGAAAGTCTTTTTTTTTACAGATCGAAGATTCCCCGCGGCTTGTCACAAGGAGCTTCAATCGTTTTAAACCGATATCAGCACATGACGCATGCCGAACGGCCCAGCATACTACGAATGTTTGAAAGAGAATGCAAGTAAAATATTGTAAAAATCTTGTCATATTTCTTTAAACAATATAATAGTTACGATAAAAAACCTTCCTGAAATTTCCCTGATCAGGTATGGCATTTGCCGCCTTTACAGTCCAAGGCATCATTGATTTCATTTTGAGATGCGTTCTGAAAACAGGAACGGAGATTGAAATGCAGCATCCGAAAGTACTGCTGGTGGAAGATGAACCGATCATCGCGCAAGACCTACGCATCTATCTCAGCGAATGGGGATATCAGGTGCTGGATACGATCGCAACTGCGGATAAGGCTGTCGAGCAGGCGAATACATTGAAACCGAACCTGATTATCATGGATATCAAACTCAAGGGTCATTCGGATGGGATTGACGCGGCAGTACGCATCCATCAATCCAGCAACATCCCGGTCGTATTCCTGACCGCTTATCTGACCGATGAAACAATCATCCGGGCCAAGCAGGCTTCTCCCTGGGGTTATCTTCTGAAGCCCTGCGAACCCAGCACCCTTCGGGCAACGCTGGAAATGGCGCTCAACGGATTCAGGAAGGAATCGGAGCTGCTCAAAGACCGGGATTTGCTTCTGGCTCTCATGGAGACGGTACCGGAATTCATCTGCTTTAAGGATCAGGAAGGCCGGTTCATCCGAATCAACAGGACGCTTGCCGGTTTTCTGGATCTGGAGAATCCGGATGAGGCCCGGGGTAAAATGAATTCGGATTATTTTGACCCGGCCTATTCCGGCGCCGTGCATGAAATGGAGCAGGCGATCATGCAAACCGGAAAACCCGTCATTGCCGTGACGGAGGACATGATCAGGCGGGACGGTCAATCCATACGGATATTATCTTCCAGATGGCTTCTCAAAGACGCATTGGGGAAAACGGTCGGCACTTTCTGGATTTCCAAGGACATCAATGACAGATTTTAGGCTTTCATCGAAACCCAATCGCTTTTCAATCCTTTTGATCTTAGTCCTCTTTTGCTTCTGTGGTGCGACACGGAAGGCCGGGGATTCCTTCCGGGCCGGGGACTACCGGGAGGCCAGGAGATTGTGCCTGGAGGCGCTCCGATCCGATTCCACGGATATCGATTCCTGGATTCTGCTCGGCAGAACCCTTGCGGCTCTGGATTCCACGGACCGTGCCTTGGCTGTCTTCCGATCCGCATACCGCCTGTACCCGGAAAATAAAAAAATCCCCGTTGAGGCTGCATCCCTTTACCTGAAGCTTGCCTCGCTTGCCGAGAGCAGAAAGGACACAGCGGCCCAAAGATCCTTTTACACAGAAGCGCTGAGATGGCAGCCCCTTCATCCGGGTGCGATTGAGAAACTGGTTTCATTGGACGAAGCGCAGGGTAAACTCAAGGCCGCAGCCGAGCGGGTTGAAATCCTGATCCGTCATGCCCCGGATCCCGGTCCATGGATCGCCAAACAAAATCAACTGGAGTCCGGAATCCGGCTGGCTCAGGAAGAATATGAAACAGGCAGACAATTGCTGGAGAACCGGGATTTTCCGGGCGCGGAAGCCCATTTTGAAGCCGCCCTGCGGATTTTCAGCGCCTGGCCCGAATGCGCCTACGCCCTTCACTGGACGCGCGGCACAAGACTCTATCAGGAGGGGAAATCCAAATCCCTGAAAGCATCCATTGACCATTTCCGGAAGGCTTCCGCCCTGAAACCCCAAGAACCGGATCCTTATTACTGGATCGGCAAGGCATACGAGCGCGTCGATCCGAACGGTTTTGATCTCATACTCGAGGCCTACAGGACCTTCCTGCGTTTCGAATCCAGCGGACCGCGAGCCGGGGAAATATCGGAACGCATCCGCTCGCTTTCCGAGAAAAAAAAGAAATGGGACGCCTTCTGGGGATCCGGAAAGCAACGTTGATGGACCGGATCAAAAGTCCCGCATGGTCATTTACACCGATTCCGGAACGATGAAGGGATAGCGGTAATTCCGGGTCAGATGGGAATCCGCCTCCTCGTCGTTAACGAAACGCTCCGCCCTGCCGTTGAAAATCAGTTCGCGTCCCAGCCTGTTCGAAAGATTGGCCAGATGACACAAAGAAGAGGAGAGATGCCCTTCTTCAATGTCCGCGGTGAGAAGGGTCCAGTCATCGGCGCGAACCGCATCGATGAAATTGCCGAAATGACCGCCGCTCGCTGCGCCTGCAAGATTGGATGGATCCGCTGCCTCCGACTCGTCTTTTGAACAGGGGCCGGGCTCGTTTTTTCTCCCGTAGAAGGTCTTCCAGGTTGAGCCGTCGAGGTGCATCCATCCTTCCGTGCCGAAAAAGAGATTCCCGATCGTGATCCCGTTTTCAGCATTGGTATATAATCCCCTGACCTCGAAGGCCAGTATTTTCCCGTCCGCGTACTCAAAGAGGGCGGATTGCGTGTTCGGTGTTTCCTGATCCGAATCGAACGCGAAAAAACCGCCTGCACATTTGACCTTCCTCGGATACTCCCGTTTGTTCATGCCCCAGCGGGCGATGTCCATCTGATGGGGCCCCTGATTCCCCAGATCCGTGCAGCCGAAGTCCCAGAACCAATGCCAGTTGTAATGGACGTACCGGTCGCTGTAGGGCCGCCACTGCGCCGGCCCGAGCCACAGGTCCCAGTTCAATCCCCGGGGGACCGGGCCGTCCGGGTGGCGGCCCATGTTATCGCGGGGCTTGAAGCAAAGGCCTTTGGCCATGTATATGTCGCCCAGTTTCCCCTCATGGAGAAATTGCATGGCCTCCCGGACCGCCTGTATGCTCCTGTTCTGCATGCCTGCGGCCACAACACGCCGGTACCGCCTGGCCGCCTCCACCATTTTCCTGCCTTCCCAGATGTTGTGGCTGGTCGGCTTTTCGACATAGACGTGTTTTCCCGCCTGACAGGCCCAGATGGCTGCCAGGGCGTGCCAATGATCCGTGGTGGCGATGGAAACCGCGTCGATCTCCCTGTCCTCGAGGACGCGCCGGATGTCCACCTCTGTTTTCGGCGCTTTTCCCTGGAGATCCGCGACTTCCTTGATCCTTTCAGGGAAAAGCCGTTCATCCACATCACAGAGGGTCTTGATCCGGACGCCCGGAATCCTGCAGAATTCCTGGTAATGGGCCTGCCCCCTGCTCCGGATGCCCATGACCGCCAGGTTGACACGGTCATTGGCGCCCAAAACTTTCGCCGGCCGCATCGATGCGGCGAGAGCGGCTGCAGCGCCTGTTCCGACTGCGGATCGAGCGCTTTTATGCATGAATTCCCTGCGCGAAATGGGCTTTATCGTTGCCATGCGAACCTCCCCGTCGGGAATTTGGGTGTGAAGGGACCTTTCCGCATCGTCCGTTTCAGGAATATATCATCCTCATCACTGTTTTTCAAGCCCTTTCTCGAGAAAGTTGCCGGTGTAAAAGTTTTGCAATACACCGCGAAATTTGATATATTGAAGTGCATCGGAAACCCGAGCCGGGGAATCTTCAATCTGACATGCCTGGAACCGTTCGTTAACCCCCGGGCATGCCTCGGCGGATGCGCCTGCTGACTGAATCACTCTATCCGGACAAAAAATTCATAACGGAGGATGATCCATGGCCAACCCACGACGACGGGAATTCATCCGGCTGGCAGGCTGCGGCCTGGCGGCCGGGACCCTGCCGGTTCTGCCCCTGCCGGCCAAAAAAGGTGACAACAAAAAGCCATCCCCGCTTTCCTTCCGCCTCGGTGTTGCATCTTACACGTTCCGCAACTTTAATCTGGAACAGACCCTGGACAGCGTGCGGAAGCTGGGATTGGATCATCTCTGTCTGAAGAGCATGCATCTTCCACTTGAATCCACCGGTGAACAGATACGCGCCGTGGTGGACAGGATTCATACGGCCGGCATTCGGCCGTACGGTGCGGGCGTGATTTATATGAACACGGAATCCGAAGTCCTGAATGCCTTCCGCTATGCCAAATCCGCTGGTCTGGACATCATCATCGGCGTTCCGGATCCCTCGCTGCTGAAACGGGTCGATGAGCAGGTGAAAAGCCAGGGGATACGCCTTGCCATACACAATCACGGTCCGGACAATGACCTCTACCCGACCCCTGAAAGCATTTACCGTTCCATCCGCGATCTGGACCCCGGGATCGGTCTTTGCGTGGATGTCGGTCATACGATCAGGGCGGGCGTGGATCCATGCCGGGCCCTGCGGGAGTATTCGGACCGCGTGCTGGATATTCATATCAAAGACGTGACCGCCGCTTCCAGGGAGGGGAACACGATCGAGATCGGACGGGGGGTCATCGATACGGTCGAGCTTTTAAAAACGCTCGTCAAGACCGGATTTTCCGGCGTGGCCGCTTTCGAGTTTGAAAAGGATGGAGAAAATCCCATGCCGGGACTTGCGGAATCCGTGGGATTCGTCAGGGGTGTCCTGTCCACGATGGGTTACCGGTCGAACCGGGGATAGGAGCAAGACATGAATCGGATAGAGAGCGCATTCCCCGCAGCCTGCCCCGGAATCGGCAAGCGAATACAAATGCCTTTTTCCTTACACATCGGAGATTCCCCGCAGCTTGCGGCGGGGAGCTTCAATCCCCGGTTTTTCCTGTTTACCTGCATGTTCTGTGCTTTTTTTACCCATTTCATCTCCTGCAGGAAGCCAGGAACAACGGAACCGGATGCGGGGACCGTCCGGCTCATGATCCTGGATCCGGGTCATTTTCATGCCGCGTTGATCCAGAAGCGTTCCTATCCGGAAGTTTCCCCGGAGGTCGGCGTATTTGCGCCGCCGGGGCAGGAACTTGAAGATTATCTTCAGCGCATCGAATCCTTCAACAACCGCTCCGTCGATCCCACGGGATGGGTGGAATCCGTATATACAGGCGATGATTTCCTGGAGCGGATGCTGTCACTGAAACCCGGCAATGTCTGTGTCATTGCCGGGAGAAGCAGCAGCAAGACCCGGTATCTGAAATCCGCCGTGGATGCGGGCATTCACGTGCTCGCGGACAAACCCATGTGCATGGATAAGGACGGATTCGTTCTCCTGACTCAGGCCTTTGAATCGGCTTTCCGGAACCGCGTCCTCCTCTACGACATCATGACGGAACGGTACGAAATCACCAACATCCTCCAGGCGGCGCTGATCCACATGCCGGAGGTGTTCGGGGAATTGAAACCCGGCTCTGCCGGGGATCCGTCCGTGATCAAGGAAAGCGTGCATCATTTTTCAAAGACCGTTTCCGGTGTGCCGCTGAAACGCCCGGCCTGGTACTTTGACACGCGCCAGCAGGGCGAGGGCATTGTGGACGTCACCACGCATCTGGTGGATCTGGTCCAATGCGCCTGTTTCCCGGAGCAGGCCCTGGACTACCGAAGGGACATCGAAATGCTTGCAGCCAGGCGCTGGCCGACATGCATCACGGGCGAACAGTTCCGGCGCGTCACCGGACTGGATGCATTCCCGGAATTCCTGAAGTCTTCCCTCAATTCAAACGGGGATATCGAGGTTTTTTCGAACGGCGAAATGACATACCGGCTGAAAGGCATATATGTGAAGGTCCGGGTTCAATGGAATTACGAAGCTCCGCCCGGTGCCAGGGACATGCATGTGTCCCTGATGAAGGGAACCCGGTCCAGCATCCGCATCCGGCAGGGAGAGGCGGAAAGGTACCGCCCTGAATTGTACGTTGATGCGGATCCTGCATTCGGAAGCGAGAAACTGGCGCCTGCGCTTCATTCCGCCATCGCGCGTTTGGAAGCGTCTTATCCGGGCATCGGGCTGGAAAAGACCGGAACGGGCTGGGTTTTGAATATCCCCGACCATTACCGAATGGGTCATGAGGCGCATTTCGGCCAGGTCACACAGAAATTTCTGGAATATCTGAAACGGAAACGGCCGGCGGATTGGGAAATCCCGAATATGCTGGCAAAATATTATACCACCACAACAGCGCTTGAACAGGCTTTGAAAACAGAAGAAGCACGTTGATCACGCGTTCTTTTCAATGCATCGTTCAAGGGAGGTCCGGGATGAAGTTCCGTGTGTTTTTCCGAATCCTGATGATTGCATTCATCTGTACCGCCTGCACCCGTTCAGGACACTGGCGCCTGGAGGAGCGGGATGACCGGTTTGACCTGCTGATGGACGGCAGGCTGGTCACTTCGTACAGGACGGGCTGGGATCTGACCAAGCCTGTTCTGTTCCCCCTCCATTCGCCTTCCGGCATCATGATGACACGCGGCTATCCTTTGATCCAGATCCCGGATGAAAGCAGGGACCATCCCCATCACATGGGATTGTTTTTTGCCTTTGACGAAATCAACGGACATCATTTCTGGAACAACACTTCCTCGCCGCCTCAGATCCGGCATGCCGGGCTCATTGAAAAACGGGTTGAAGGAAGCAGGGCCTATTTGAAAACCCGGTCCATGTGGATCGGCAGCCACGGCATTCCCCTGTTGGACGAACAGAGGGAAATGCTGTTCAGCGCGAGGCGGGACGGCTACGCAATCGATTTCACGATCCGGCTCTCGGCACGGGACTCCACGATCACGTTTCACGACACCAAGGAGGGCCTGTTCGCAATCCGTGCGGCGGATTGGCTGACGGAAAACCGGGGAGGCGTGTATCTGGACGCACACGGCAGGGAGTCTGAGAAGGAAATCTGGGGGCGTCGTTCGCCTTGGGTGCGTCTGGAGGGGGCGCATCAGGGTAGGGTCATGGGCCTCGCCATCTTGTCGCATCCGCAGGGTGTCAATGCCCCACCCTACTGGCAGGCCAGGGGCTACGGCCTTTTTTCATGCAATCCACTCGGCCAATGGGTTTATCAACTGGCCCACGGGGAACCCGATCCTGCGCCATTCGGATTGGTTTTGCAGCCCGGCGAACACGCGACGTTAAAATACCGGGTTCTGGTATATGAAGGCCACCATGGCCCGGATGAGATGATGAGGGAATTCAGCGATTACGTCGGCCTTGCGCCCTGATCCTCAAGCCAGAAACGGGGAGGCATCCCCCCTGCCCCTGCGAAGCAGCAGGAACCTCTCTCCGGACAAATCGACTACTGTCGTCGCCTCTTTTTCGCCTCTCCCACCGTCAATGACCAGATCCACATGGTTTTTCAACGCCTCCCGGATCTCGTCGGCATCGTTCAATGGATCGGTTTGCCCGGGAAGGATCAGCGTAGTGCTCATGATGGGCTCGTTGAGTTCTGCCAGCAGGGCCTGAACGATTTTATGATCCGGGATCCGGATACCGATTGTCTTGCGCTTCGGATTCAGCAATCGCCTCGGAACCTCGCGGGTGGCGTTTAGAATGAAGGTGTAGGGACCCGGCGTATGGGCCCTGAGGATCCGGAAAACAGGTGTATCGAATCTTGCATACAGCGATATTTCGGACAAATCACGGCAAACCAGCGTGAAATTATGCCTTTCATCGATTCTGCGTATGTCGATGATTCTTTCAAGTGCCGATTTATCTCCGATATGGCAGCCCAGGGCATAGCCGGAATCGGTAGGATAGGCAATGACGCCGCCCCCTCTCAGAATTTCCACAGACTTTGCAACGAGCCTGTGCTGGGGATGTTCCGGATGTATCTTGAAATGTTCTGGCATTCAATCTGACAGCGAGCGTATTCCCCGCCGATTGCGGCGGGGTAAGCGAGCGAATCTGAATGTCTTGTTCCCTACAGATCGTAGATTCCCCGTCGCGAGTTGCCGGGGAGCTTCAATCTGTCCGCGTGCGCATTCCCCGGGAATTTCCCCTGGGCTGCACGGGTGAATCAAAATGTCATTGCTCCAACAGATCGAAGATTCTCCGGCAGCGCAATGCGGGGAGCTTCAAAATCCTGATTGGGAACAGACCGCCGTTTCAAGAAAGAAAGACCCAGCCACTTGTCAGACTGGGTCTTGGTACGCCCGGCGGGAATTGAACCCACAACCTTTGGCTCCGGAGGCCAACGCTCTATCCAATTGAGCTACGGACGCATTCGCGCGGGTTGAATATTAATAAATGGATCGGAGAATGTCAAGTTTAAAATAGCGCAAAGATCCGTTGAAATTAAGGTTGGAATATCGTAAATTAATCCGTCTTTTTAACCGCTGAGGCTGAATTGTAACGGAAAATGAGGCGCATGAAACCCATTGACCTGACAATACCCGATGAATTCAGATCCAGGATAGAGGCCGGCACGGCCTTTTATCTGAAAAACCGCATCGTGGACCGCATCTGGAAAAAGGACCATACGGTCTGGAAGGATAGCCCTGTTGAAATCGCGAACCGGTTGGGATGGCTGAACAGCCCGGATTGGATTTCCGGCCGGCTGGGGGAAATCGGCGAATTTGTCCGGAATGTTCGCAACGAGGGATTCGAAAAAACCATCCTGCTGGGCATGGGCGGATCAAGCCTCGCACCGGAGGTATTTCGAAAAACGCTGGGATTGAAGAAAGGGTATCCGGACCTCGAAATACTGGACAGCACGGATCCGGATGCGGTCCGCCGGGCTGAGAAGAAAATGGATTTGCGGCGCACGCTTTTTCTCGTTTCAACAAAATCAGGCGGAACGGTCGAAACTTTTTCACTTTTCCGTTATTTCTACAACCGGATGCTGGACAGCGTCGGAAAAGCGCAGACCGGCCGGCATTTCGCCGCAGTCACGGATCCCGGGAGCGGGCTGGAAAGACTGGCAGAAGGACTCGATTTTCGAAAAATTTTTCTCAACGATCCGGACATCGGCGGCCGTTTTTCCGCATTGTCCTTTTTCGGCATGGTTTCAGCCGGCCTGATCGGAGCCGATTTGCAGGATTTGATCCGCACAGCCGGGTCGATGGCCGAATCCTGCGGCCCGGGCACGCCCGCAGACCGGAATCCGGGTGTCCGGATCGGAATCCTCCTCGGCGAACTGGCCAAATCGAAAAGAAACAAATTGACATTTCTGCTTCCACCCTCCCTTTCCGCATTCGGGGATTGGGTGGAGCAGCTCGTTGCGGAAAGCACGGGTAAGGAGGGCCGGGGCATCGTACCGGTGGTGCATGAAATCCCGCCGAAATCCGGTCTCTATGGAGAGGACCGCGTTTTCGTACACATGGATTTCAATTCCAAGCGGGATGTTCAAGAAAGAATCTACGGCCTGAAAAGCATGCATCCCGTCATTGAAATCCATTTGGATGAGCCGGCCGATCTGGGCGGCTTGTATTTCATTTGGGAAATGGCGGTCGCAGTAGCAGGCGAGCGGATGAAAATCAATCCCTTTGACCAGCCGGATGTGGAGTCCGCCAAGCAACAGGCGCGGCAGGCCGTGGACCAGTACAGGGCCTCCGGCTTCCTGCCTGAGATTACCGCCTCCCCTGCAGCGGGAAAAAGCATTCTCGATTTTCTAAGAAATCCTGCGAAAGGCGCGTACATCGGCCTGCAGGCCTTTTTCGAAGCAACGGAAGAGAGGAAAGAATCCCTTGGGCTGCTCGCCACCCGGCTCAGGGACCGGACAGGTCTGGCCGTGACGACCGGTTTCGGCCCCCGTTTCCTCCATTCAACAGGCCAATTACACAAGGGAGACTCGGGTTGCGGGCTTTTCATCCAATTCACTTCGGATCCCGAAAACGATCTCCCCATACCGGACGAAGTGGGAAGACCGGATTCATCAATTTCCTTTCAGGTGCTGCTGAAGGCCCAGGCGGCAGGCGATTATCTGGCCCTGAAACAGGCGGGCCGGAATATCGTCCGGATTCACCTGGAAGGCGATCCGGCCGCGGTTCTGAACCGCATCCGGGCGGAATGCTGAGAAACGAGCAAAGAAACCGGAATCGGAAATTCGAAACATGCGACGCAACATCGTTCATGAGGGATCTTCACAGCTGACCTATGAGATCAGGGAAATCGTGGAGATCGCCCTGCAGCTGGAAAAATTCGGAATCGGCATCACCTGGGAGAACATCGGCGATCCGATACAAAAAGGCGAACGCCTTCCGGACTGGATCAAGGACATCGTCATCCGCCTCGCCTCCGAGGACCGGACTTATGGCTATGTGGCCACACGCGGGATTCCTGAGACGAGGGTTTTTCTGGCGGAACAGGTGAACAGGCGGAGTGGCTGCCAGGTCACGGCGGACGACATTGTGTTTTTCAACGGGCTCGGGGATGCCGTGGCCAAAGTTTTCGGATTTTTAAAACGGGAAGCGCGGGTGATTGGCCCCTCCCCTGCCTATTCCACCCATTCTTCGGCGGAGGCCGCGCATTCGGGTTACGAGCATCTCACCTACGAGCTGGATCCGCAACGGAACTGGATGCCGGACCTGGAGGATCTGGACAACAAAGTCCGTTACAACGATTCCATTGCTGGCATTCTGCTCATCAATCCGGACAATCCCACAGGTACCGTCTATCCGAGGGAATGCCTGGAAAAAATGGTAGCCATCGCAAAAAAACACAACGTTTTCCTCATCTGCGATGAAATCTACGCGCATATCGTATATAACGGGGCGAAGACCGTACATCTGAGCGAGGTGATCGGCACGGTCCCAGGGCTTGCATTGCGCGGGATTTCGAAGGAATTTCCCTGGCCAGGTTCACGCTGCGGATGGATCGAGATTTTCAACCAAACCCGGCATCCCGTATTCAAGAAATACATCCAGAGCCTCGTCAACGCCAAGATGCTGGAGGTCTGTTCGACCAGCCTTCCCCAGTACGCCATACCCCCGGTCATGGGAGATCCCCGGTACCCGGTGCATTTGCAGCATCGCAGCGCCATGTTCGAAAAACGGGTCAACGAGGCGTATGAGATCTTTTCGAAGGAGGAGGGCATTTACGTCACGCGCCCACAGGGGGCCTTTTACATGTCCGTTCTTTTTGACGAACGGCGGCTCAATAAAAATCAAACACTTCCGATCCTCAATCCGGACGCAAAGGACTTCATTGAATCACGCGCGGGAAATCTGGAGCCGGACAAGCGTTTTGCGTATTATCTTCTGGGAGCAAAGGGGATCTGCGTGGTGCCGTTGACCGGATTCTGCTGCAATCGCAAGGGATTCCGGATTACCCTGCTGGAATCGGACGATGAACGGCGCGTCCGGACCTGGAAAACCCTCGTGGAAAGCATCCGGGAATACCTGTCTTCCGGTTGATCAGAACCATTCCAGATCCTTCAAGGCTGGGATACGTTTTTTCATCTTCGGGTGCATATCCTTCAATCTTTCGATCTTCTCATCGATCAGACCGCCCTTTTCCTCCAGTATCTTCGCCCGAGCCTCCAGTTTGGCGGCCGCTTCATCCATGTCCCGTTCGAAATCCTGGGAATTGTAATTGGGCAGCAGCATGCGTATGACGCCGACGACCGCCTTGGCGCCGATTCCTGCGCCACGAAGACCCATTTTGGCCCCTTCAATCCCGATTTTCTTGGTTTCCTTCATGATTTGAGCGGCAAGGTCGTAATAGGCCCGGGTCAGCCTCCGGCCGGTTGAATCTGTCGCCACAGAGACATCATTTACATAAAGACGGTTGTCCCGTGTTATTTTAACCTGGTTCTGCTCGAAATCGCCGTCGAGAATATAGACTGTTCCGTTCCGGAGATAAACCTCGATATTTTCATTGTACACCAGCTGCGGCCTGAAAAATCCCCGCATTTCAATGTGATGCCGGTCATAACGGTCTCCTGCAGCCAGAACGCCGCACCCGGTTATCAGAAAAACCACAGCGATAATAGGGGGCTTGATATTCAACAGTCATCTCCGAGTTCGTCTTATGATCGGATTTCCCCTTCCCAGACTGCTGGGGAGACTTCGATCTGGAAACATCAGGACCTTCCTGTCTGCTCCCTTTCCCGGCGGGTAACCCGCGGAAAATGCACTTGATGTCATTTTCATCCCCATTTACGGATAAATCAAGGCCTTGTTTCATAAAACCGGAAGAAAAATCTGTTTTTTTTCAAACCGGTTGAGTATATTGAACGACAGGAGTCAGGACGGCAATGACTGTAATGAAAAAATCTTTTTTGAGATGTCTCTTTTTTCTGGCCTTTGCGGCCGCGGGTATCCCGAATGTCGCCTTGTTCTCGATACAGGCCGGCCGGGATCCGCAACCGGCTGTGCGCCGAGGCATGCTGATCCTGAAACTGAATTCCGATGTTCCATTGGACAGGGATCCTTCGGCACCGGTTCTCAATAAACCGATCCCTTCAAGCCGCCTTTTCGGCATCGGCTCGCTCGATTCCAAGGCACGCCTGTTTCAGGTTTCCTCAGTCGAAAGACGCCTCCCGTACTGCCTTCTCGGATTCGATGCATCAGGGTCCCTGTCGCGGATTTGGGTGATCCGGTTTCCCGAGAACATGGATGTCGCGGAAGCGGCCGAAGTCTTCTCGTCTGATCCGAACATCGCCTACGCGGAGCCTGTGCCTGAATACCGCCTGGAAACCGTGCCCGACGATCCACTCTTCGAAAAGATGCATCATCTTTCCCAGATCCAGGCTGAAAGGGCCTGGGACATACACAAGGGCGAGAACGGAATCCGGCCGGTTGTCATTGCGGTGGTTGACGAGGCGGTCGAATGGACGCATCCGGATCTTGCGCCGAATGTGTGGAACAACCTGGGCGAGGATGCGAATGGAAACGGGCTCACCGTCGTCCGGGACGGCTCGGGATGGAAATGGGACGCAGCCGACCTGAACGGAACCGACGATGACGGAAATGGCTATATCGACGACCTGATCGGATGGGACTTCATCAGCAAGGCCGGCGGGCAGGATAATGATCCGAGTCCGGATTATCCCGAATGCACGCATGGCACGCATGTGGCGGGACTGGCCGCAGGCGCGACGAACAACGCCCTGGGTATCGCCGGCATCGGATGGAACGTCCGGTTCATGCCGTTGAAGCTCAATTCATCTCCGGACTTAAAAATCGATGCGGATCCCTATCCCGCCATCCTGTATGCGGCAAGAAACGGCGCGGATGTCATCAATCTCAGCTGGGGGAGCTATACCTATTCCAGGGCGGACGAGGAGATCCTCCGTTCCGTCTCGGATTCGGGCGTCCTGGTCGTCGCATCGGCCGGAAACCAGAATACCGGCATCCCGCATTATCCCTCCGATTATTACCGGGTCATATCCGTCGCATCCGTGTCCGGCAGGGACGAAAAATCGAGCTTTTCCGATTTTCGCAAATCCGTGGATGTCTCTGCACCGGGCGGTGAAAACCTGCTCCTGGAAGGAATCTGGAGCACGATTCCGGGCGGCGGATACGCCGCTGTTCCCTACTGGGGCACATCCATGGCCGCGCCCCAGGTTTCGGGGCTTCTGGCATTGTTGAAATCGTATCGTCCGGACTGGACTGCGGAGCGTCTGGCCCAGCAGCTTTTTGCCGCCTGCGATCCGGTCGATGCGATCAATCCCGGATACACAAACGGGCTGGGATACGGGAGGATCAACGCTTACCGGACCCTGACGGAATCCGTATCCCTTCCCTTTGAAAAATTGCGGCTCGATCTGGAAGTGCTTCCGATCGTGGACGCGAACGGCGACCATGTGCTGGATCCGGGCGAGAACGCGAACATTACCTTCTCCTTTTTCAATTCGGCCCATTATGCCGAGACCGCAAACGCCGTGTTCACACTCTCCTGCTCGGATCCGGACGTGGAAATCATCAAGAGCCAGTACGCCTCCGCGGTCTCCAGCAACGGTTCCAAGACCGCCATCAATGCCTTCCAGATCCGGGCGTCCAAAAACGCGACGACGCATATGGTCGAATGCCGGATCACCGTCTCAGCGGACCGTGAAATCGCCTATGGCGGAGAGACCGTTTTCAATGTTTTGATCATTCACGGCGGCATTCTGGTATGGGAACCCTCCCTGAATCATCCGAATACAAGCGGCGCCTTCATCAAGGAATGCCTCGATCAATTCGGTACGGCCAACGTGCACACGAATTTTTTCCCGCGCTCCCTGTCGAGTTTTGATGCCGTGTTTCTGTCGTTCGGTTCTCCCGTCCCGGACAACCGGCTCACAGGCGAAAAAGCCGACGCGGTCATCCATTACGTGAATCAGGGCGGTAAATGCTATCTGGAGGGACGATTTGAAATCACTCCCGAATCGGACCGAGAAGCCTTTCTCCAATCCTTCGGCATGTTTTCCATGCGCGAGACTGCGGCGGAAAACCGGATTGATCGGCTGAACGGGCGAAACGCGTCCATTGCAGAAGGGATCTTTTTCTCGGGATCCGTTCAGCCGGATCAAAGGCCCCCCATCGTCAAGGCCATGGGATCCGGATCGAATTTATTTTCAGAAAGCGACTACGGACTGGTGGGTGTTCAGTCCGCAAATGAATCTGGAGGAAAAACCGTCTATTCTTCCTACGCATTGTCCGGATTCGTGGACGGTGATCTGCCCTGCACGCGGAAGGACTGGATTCGGAAAATCATGGAATACTTCGGACGGATGCCGCCGCAATACCTGGTTGCCGATTTTACTGCGGACATCTGCACCGGGCATGCGCCCCTGACCGTCCGCTTTAAAAGCCTGTCCCTTGCTTCGGAAAATGATCCCGTCGGGACGCTTTCCTGGGATTTCGACGGAGACGGTTTTTCAGATTCGGCGGGGACCAGCAACGCATGGACCTATGCGGACTCCGGCGTCTATACGGTTCGTCTGGCCGCTGATAACGGATCCCGAAGCAGCATCCTGACCCAACCCGCCTTCGTACGTGTATTTAACGGCCGCAGTTCCCTGGATTTCAACGGTTTGAGCAGCCGCGTCGTGGTTCCGGCCTCATCCGAACTGAATTTGAGGGAGCGAGTGACGCTGTCCGCCTGGATTTCACCGGCGGGATGGGGCGAAGTCGAGGGCATTGGATTCGGCCGCATTCTGGACAAGAATGTGCTCTCCGTATTCATTCACCAGAGCGCCAGCCTGCAATATCCGGATTCCTGCCTGGTCATTGCCCTGGATACTGCGGACAGTTCCTTCAGCGCCTTTCATACGCCTCCGGAGTCCATCAACCTCAATCAATGGCAGCATGTCGCCGTGACGATCGACATCCCGGCCGGCCAGGTCCGGGCTTACATCAATGGCATCGAACAGAGCCTGACGAATGCATTTGACGATCCGAAAGGTGATTTCCTGGACAATTCGCTCCATGATCTTTTCATCGGCAACCGCCTCGAACTCGACCGGGCCTTCCAAGGGCGGATAGACGACGTCTGGATCTGGAACGAAGTTCTGAGTCCGGAAGAAATCCACGATTCCATGTTCGATCCTTCATCCATTCCCAGGCAGAAGAAGGCCGCTTGGCTCTTTAATGAAGGAAGCGGCGACCAGGTGCGGAATACAGCGGGTCCCTACTCAGATGGGACAGCTGTCCTGTGCAGCTGGCGTCCGGGATCTCCGGCTGCCGTTCCGTCCGCCGCAGCGGGCCGTTCTCAAACGGAATGGCCTGAAGGATTCGAGCTCTATCCCGGCCGTCCCAATCCCTTCAACGCCGGGATCACTTTGAGCTATTTCCTGCCCGTCCGGGCGCGTGTCGTTCTGCGCATTTTAAACAGCGCGGGCCAGGAAGTGAAACGCCTGGTCCACGGCGAATACCAGGAGCCCGGCATCCATATTCTGAAATGGCAGGCTGAAACATGGGACGGCAAAGGCATCGCCAGCGGATTGTACCTGATGTGCATAGAGGCCGGCCCTCCGGACGCCCCGCTCTGGAAAGCCGCACGGAAAATCCTGTCGATCAAATGAACCGCACATCAAGGGAAGGCGTCAACAATCCATAAAGCCCCGGGATGATTTCCATGAACCTCTACGCGATCATCATTTTGGCAAGCCTGCTCCTCGATTTTGCGCTCTCCTTCATCGCCGACTGTTTCAATCTGAAGACACTGACCTCAAAACTGCCCGATCCTTTTCGTGACGTGTACAACGCCCAGTCCTACCGGAAATCCCAGATCTATACCCGTACGCGGACGTATTTCGCCTGGGTGGCAGGTGCCGTACAGCTCGGGCTCATCCTCTTGTTCTGGTTCTGCAGGGGGTTCCCCGCACTCGACGACCGGATCCATGCTTTGAACCTTCACCCCGTATGGGACGGCCTGATTTTCATCGGCATTCTGATGCTCGGCCGGTCTTTTTTGCACCTGCCTTTCACAGCTTACGAAACATTCATCATTGAGGCGCGGTTCGGATTCAACAAGACAACCTGGCGCACCTTTTTGACGGATCTCTTGAAGGTGCTGCTTCTCTCCATACTGATCGGCGGGCCTGTGGCAGCCGGCATCCTGTCTTTTTTCCTGTACACGGGCAAATGGGCCTGGCTGTACTGCTGGATGGCCACATTCGCGGTCAGTCTTCTCTTTCAATATGTCGCACCCGCCTGGATCCTCCCCTGGTTCAACCGCTTCACGCCTCTTGAAAAGGGGGAATTGAGGACACGCATCCAGCAATATGCCAAAAAAATCGGATTCCGAATCTCCGGCATCTATTCCATGAACGGCTCCAGGCGATCCTCCAAGACAAACGCTTTTTTCACGGGCTTCGGGAGGCACAAGCGCATCGTGCTTTACGACACCCTGATCGCCAGGCACAGTGTTCCCGAACTGGTGGCTGTTCTCGCCCATGAAATCGGCCATTACAAGAAAAAGCACATTTTCTATCACATGCTGATCGGTGTGCTGCATTCCGGGTTTCTTTTCTATCTCCTGTCCGTTTTCCTGAACCATCCGGGATTATACGAGGCTTTCTATATGGACCGGATGCCCCTTCACGCAGGATTTATCTTTTTCGGACTGCTGTACTCGCCCATTGAAATGATCCTTTCTTTTTTCATCAACCATGTATCGAGAAAGATGGAGTACAGGGCGGATCGTTTCGCGCTCGAATCGACGCATGACGCCGATTCTTTCGTCTCAGCCTTGAAAAAATTGTCCGCCAACAATCTCACCAATCTGAAACCTCATCCCCTGTATGTTTTTCTGAACCATTCCCATCCGCCCGTGTTGAAGCGCATTGAAACGCTGCAGTCTTTGAAAAATCAACTGGACTAGAGAATCATGGCTGTTTTCCCGTATCTGTCAGTGGGCATCCGCCCCGCAATTTGCAACGGGATAGGCGGGCGCGTCTAAATGCCTTTCTCTCCGCAGGTTCACGATAACCCCAGGCCGGTTAATTTTTCGCAGACCCGTGTGGCGGTGGTCGGAGGCGGTCCTGCCGGGCTCATGGCTGCGATTCAATCAGCCGGATCGGGCGCCGGAACCCTGCTTCTGGAAAAAATGCCGAGATGCGGCCTGAAACTCCGGTTGACCGGAAAAGGCAGGTGCAACCTCACCAACACCGCCGGGATAGAGGATTTTCTGGCCCATTTCGGCGAACAGGGGCCTTTCCTGCGAAATGCCTTTCACCGGTTTTTCAACGACGATCTCAGAAAGCTCCTGGAAGATCTGCGCGTTCAGACTGTTGTTGAACGCGGCGGCAGGGTTTTCCCGGTGGATGACAGTGCATCCTCTATAGCCGATGCACTGATCCGGCATGCAACCCAATCCGGTGCCGTCATTGCATGCAATATCCGTGTCAAACGGATCCGGGCTGTGCCGGATTCCGGATTTTTTCTGGATATGGAGAAACCGGACGGCAGGCTGTATTCCTGCAGGGCGGAGGCTGTCATTCTGGCAACAGGAGGATTATCCTATCCGGGGACCGGATCATCGGGTGACGGATACGGATTCGCCGGAAGCCTCGGACATTCGATTGTTCCCTTAAAACCCGCTCTGGTGCCCCTTGTGACCGAGGGTAAAAGGGCCCGGAGGCTGCAGGGCTTGTCGTTGAAAAATGTAAAAATGACGCTGCGCGTTGGAAACCGGGAACGGACATGGTTGGGAGAGATGCTGTTCACGCATTTCGGGTTATCCGGGCCCATCGTTCTCTCTGCGAGCCGTTATGCCGTGGAAGGATTGGATTCAGGGAAAACGGTCACTCTTTCGTTCGACCTCAAACCGGCCCTGGATGATCGTAAACTCGATGCCCGCATCCTCAGGGAGTTGAGCGGTCACGGCCGGCAGCAGTGGAAAAACCTGTTAAAAAAATTGATTCCCCTGCGTCTCGTTCCCTTGTGCTGCGAGGAAACGCATATTGATGAAACCAAACCCTGCCATCAGGTGACAGCAGAGGACAGGAAGGCGCTGCGCCATTGGCTGAAGCATTTCAGTTTTCAAATCGTCGGACACCGCGGATGGGATGAGGCGATTGTCACATCGGGCGGCGTCCGTTTATCCGAGGTGACGCCGAATACGCTGGAATCAAAAACGTCTGCCGGTCTTTATGTTGCAGGGGAACTGTTGGATCTCCAGGCGGATACGGGCGGTTACAATCTACAGGCCGCCTTTTCCACAGGATGGCTGGCGGGACGGGCGGCTGCTGAAAAAACATCCGGAAAAACAGTGGATCTATAAAAATCCCATTTGGACAGAGAGATGCAGGTCTGCAAGACGGGTAGGAAACGGCACGTCAAAGGAGGATTTTAAGCAGACCCTCCGCTTTCTTACTCGGTGTGAGGGCATACGGCTCAGGGCTGAATAATTTCACTTCATATCATGTCATTTCAAAGAAACCGTTTCGAATGGATATTTCCTTTTCAGCTCAGCCGTTTTGGTCTTCTGGGCGGCCTCCATTTTTCGGAAGCGGATTTCGGCTGCGAGTTTTTCCCGGATATCTTGGAGGGATTCATCCGGTCTTTTTCTCTCGATCACCTTGAGAATATGATACCCATAAGGCGATTCGATGATATCGCTGATTTTTCCGACCGGTATCGAGAAGGCGATTTTTTCAAAAGACGGGACCATATCGCCGCGGCGGAAGCGCGGCAGCCTCCCTCCTCTTTCCCTGGAGGCCGCATCCTCGGATTCCTTTTTCGCCAGTTCCGTAAAATCAGCGCCGGACCGGGCTTTCCGGAGCAGCGCATCCATTCGTTCACGCACCCGTCTTTTTTCCTGTGTATCCGAATGCAGGACGCGCAGCAGGATGTGCTGCACCGTGACCAGCGTGTCTGCCAGATGTCGAGAATAGGCTTCCTGGATCTCCGACTCCCGGATGACTTCCGCTTCGGACAGGAAATCCTTCGAATAGGCTTTGAGGATCAATTCGGATTTTAGATCTTCCCGAAAAAAACGGAAAGGGATTCCGTATTGATCCAGTTGCTGCAGGTATTGCGATTCGCTTCCGATTTTTCTGAAATAGTCATTCATTACGCTGTCCACCTGAGCATCCGACACGCTGACCTTTCGTTTTTTCGCTTCGATCAGCAAGTTCTGTCTGTTGGCGAGACCTTCCAGGTTTCTCTCAAGAAAATTCTGAGACAGTTCCGGACTCATACGCAGAATTTGGCGCAGAGAGCTTCCCCGTCGCAGCACAATCAGGAAAAGAAAATCCGCCGCGTGGATCTGATAAAATTTCGATCGTATCAGAATTGCGTTGTTGTCCGGATCGAGGACGGGAAACCTGCTGGAAAGGCTGTCCGCGAGTGCGTAGGTCCATGTTCCGGGAACGAATTTTTCATGACTTTTTTTCCGGCCGCATCCGGTGATGACGGCTAAAAGGAGGGTCAGGATGACCATTTTCCTGTACATGACAAGTCTCCTCTAACGGGTATTCATTCCGTTTTCGCCCAGAACGCAATGTCTGGGGAATTCTGAACACAGGAAACGGGCCAATCCGGCCGTTTCGGTGAAATCGTTTTTACGTTCGTCTATCATCGAAGCGAGAACCCGTGACAGACACCTCCGAAACAGGTCCGTACGGGGTTTCAGTGAAAAAATATTACGGGCATCCGTGACAAATGGACCGATTTTGGCGAAACCGGCTCCGATATCCGGAACCGTGCTAAGAAATTCGATCATGCCGCTGATTGAATCGAAATACCACCAGCTCATTCCGGAATAGACGCGCGGAAAAATCCTGGACAGGCCCGCGATTCGCGCCCAATCCGATTTATCGAGTGTGTAGAGGAAAATTCGATGCGTTTTTTGCGAAGAGCGGTCAAAATGATTCAATAAAGGCCTGAGCAGGGTGGCGACTTCCGCGTTGCCGCCCGTTGTATCGCAGCCTGAATCGATTCCTCCAAATTGTCCGGCCAGATCCCGCATGTTTCGAATCGCTCCGTAATGGATCTGGCTGACCCAGCCTTTCTCAGAATCCATATCCAGTGAAAAACGAAGCATATAGGCCTGAAAATCGGAGGCTTCATCCGGTGGAATGGTTCGGTCTCTGCAGGCTTTGCTAAAAATGGATTCAGCCCTCTTTTCCGACACATCCTGTCCATAGGGTGTCCGGATGCCGTAATCGCTGACTCTGCAGCCCCGGTCACCGAAAAAATCATGCCTCTCTTTCAATGCAGCGCAGAATTCGGTCCAGCGGCCGGACAGGTCCCTGTTTACGGTTTTTTCCAGTTTCCTGATCCAATCCAACCAGGTCCGGCCTGAAAGTGGATCCGGGTTCAAAATCAAGAACGGATCCGGCCGCCACGCAGGGA
>JAFGEX010000209.1 GCA_016931355.1 bacterium | reverse complement strand
GGGGACTCGCCCATTGCCTGGACATCGGATGCATGCGCGAGAAACTCGGGATCCCCTCCGGGGAGAGGCATGAACTGTGCCGGGGCATTCATGCCGAGCAGAACGCCATCATCCAGGCAGCCACATCCGGCATCAGCCTGGAGGGTTCCATCGTCTATTGCACCCATCAGCCCTGCTCGTTGTGCATCAAGATGATCCTCAATGCAGGCATCACCCGCGTGATATTCCAGCAGGGGTACGCGGACGATCTGGCCGAATCTCTCGCTCGGGAGGCCGGCCTTGAACTCATTCGTTTCACCGAACAGAAAAAGAGGGACTGATGCGCTGCCCTTATTGCGGAAAAGACGAGGACAAGGTCGTGGATACCCGCTCCATGGAGGACGGGAGAGCCATCCGGAGAAGACGGCTTTGTCTGCACTGCTCGAGGCGTTTCATCACGTTGGAGGAGATCGAGGATAAAACGCTCTATGTGGTGAAATCCGACAGCCGCAGGGAGCCGTACGACAGAAAGAAGCTGACGCACAGCTTGCAGCTTGCGTGCACCAAGAGGCCGATATCCGTCGAACAGATCGAACACCTGGTTGACCAGATCGAGACCGACATCCGGTCCCTGTTCGTGAAGGAGATTTCAAGCCGCGATATCGGTGAAAGGGTGATCGCCTCGCTGCGCCGGCTGGACGAGGTCGCCTATGTGCGTTTCGCCTCCGTGTACCGGAATTTCCGCGACAAGGAGGAATTCCTCAAAGAATTGAATCAGTTGGGCCAGAACAAGCAACCGGAATCCTAGACACAAGGCGGCTCTTCATGCCCGGAAAACATTTCAGGGGAGGCGTTCATCCCCGTGAAGAAAAAAAGGGGACATCGCATAAACCGATTGAAGAAGCGCCGCTGCCGAAGCAGGTGGTGATCCCCCTTCTCCAGCATATCGGCGCGCCCGGGGAATGTCTCGTTCAAAAGGGGGATTCGGTCCGCACCGGGCAGCCGCTGTCAAAGCCCGTTAAATTCGTTTCAGTCCCCGTACATGCATCGATCACGGGAAAGGTGACAGCGGTTGAACCCAGGCCACACCCGCTCGGCGCATCCCTGCTCTCGGTCGTCATTGAAGGCGACGGGACGGAAGACCGGATCGAAACCCTCAAGACCAGCGATGACTGGCAGCTTCTGAGCGTGGAGGAAATCAGGGACAGAATCCGCGACGCGGGCATTGCCGGTTTGGGCGGCGCTTCCTTTCCCACGCACGTGAAGATCTCGCCGCCCCCGGAAAAACCCATCCGTGTGCTCATCCTCAACGGGGCTGAATGCGAACCCTATCTCACCGCGGATCACCGCCTCATGCTCGAGAAGGCGGATGGAATCCTGACGGGTCTGCGGATCCTGATGAAAGTCCTCAATGTCCGGCGGGCTGTGATCGGCATCGAAAAGAACAAGCCGGACGCCATTTCCCTCATGCGGTCGAAGACGGAGAAAGACCGAACGATCGGGGTGGCCCCCCTGCATGTGAAATATCCCCAGGGCGGTGAAAAACAGCTGATCAAGGCGGTCACGGGCCTCACAGTCCCCTCCGGCGGCCTGCCCATGGATGTCGGCTGTCTCGTGCAGAACGTGGGCACAGCCTTCTCGATCTATGAAGCGGTCTGTTTCCGGAAACCCCTCTTCGAACGCATTGTCACGGTCACTGGACCGGGTGTGGTCGAATCCAAAAATCTGCGGGTCAGGATCGGCACCCTGTTCAGCGATTTGATCGCCTTCTGCGGCGGCTATTCGGATGAGACGGTCAAGGTGATCAACGGCGGACCCATGATGGGGATTGCCCAGCACACCGACGGGGTGCCGGTGCTGAAAGGAACGTCCGGTATTCTGGTCCTTGACGAAAAATCCGGCAGAATGAAACCCGAGTCCCCCTGCATATCCTGCGCCCGCTGCGTGGACGGTTGTCCCATGAATCTCATGCCCAACCGCATCGCGGGTCTGGTCGAATACGGCCGGTGGAAGGATGCGGTTGGAATCGGGCTCACGGACTGCATCGAATGCGGATCCTGCGCCTATATCTGCCCGGCGAAACGGAATCTGGTGCATTACATCAAGCTGGGCAAGGCGTTGAACACCGAATCCATGGCTGCGGATGGAGGGAAAAAATAAATTGAACAAGTTTCTGATTTCTGTTTCACCGCATGTCCAGGATACTGATTCCATCCGCCGGATCATGATTTCCGTGATCCTCGCGCTGCTGCCGGCCGGAATCTTTTCGGTTTACCTGTTCGGGATCCATGCCCTCTGGGTGATCCTTTTGTCCATCGCCTCAGCCGTTCTGACCGAATGGGCCTGCCTGAAGGTGATGAAGCGTCCGCTCACCCTGAGCGACGGAAGCGCTCTTCTGACCGGGCTCCTGCTCGCCTACAATCTACCGGCCGAAGTGCCGCTCTGGATGCCCGTCATCGGTTCGGGCGTGGGTATCCTGCTCGGAAAAATGGTCTTTGGAGGGATCGGCTTCAATCCCATGAATCCTGCCCTCATCGGAAGGGCCTTCCTCATGGCTTCATGGCCCGTCCACATGACGTTGTTCCGGACCCAACCAGGGGCCGGGACGATTTCCGGAATAG
>JAFGEX010000018.1 GCA_016931355.1 bacterium | reverse complement strand
GGCATCCGGGCCACCTATTGGAACAACAGGGATTTTTCCGGAGAAGCGGTCACCATCCAACAGCTGGTCCATCCCATTCAACTGACCACTGAGGGGCAGCATGAATTCGCGCCCGGCGTGAATCTGCAGGATTTCTCCGGCAAGTACGAAACGGTTTTCAAACCTTCGGAATCGGGAGAGATCCTGTTCAAGGCGGAGCCCAGGGGAAGATTCGAGCTGATCGTCAATGCCGATACCCTGTATAAGCCGGTCCGTTTCGGACCCCGCACGCTCCGCATCCCCCTACAGGTTGAAAAGGGAAAAGAGTATCATATCGAAGCCCGCTTCCGGCAACTGGGTCGCTGGCCTGCCGGCCTGAGCCTGAATTTCGGTCATGAAGTACCCGTCCGTTTCAATGAACTGATCAGAAAATTAAAAGGCATTGACGTGGTTGTTTTCGTCGGGGGAATTTCCTCCATGCTGGAAGGCGAACAAATGCCCGTCGAATTGCCCGGCTTCAAGGGAGGAGACCGCACGGATATTGAACTCCCTGAAATTCAGCGGGATTGCCTGAAGGCTTTGAGACAGGCCGGGAAGAAAATCATTTTCGTGAACTGTTCGGGTTCCGCAATGGGCCTGGTTCCCGAAACGCAAACCTGCGATGCGATCCTTCAGGCATGGTATGCCGGCGAATCGGGCGGACAGGCTGTCGCCGATGTGCTGTTCGGCGATTACAATCCCTCCGGAAAACTGCCCGTCACCTTTTATAAAAGCATCAAACAAGTGCCGGATTTTGAAGACTACTCCATGAAAAACCGGACCTACCGTTTCATGTCCGATCCTCTTTTTCCCTTCGGTTTTGGATTGAGTTATACGGCATTCTCGATCGGCGATGCAGGACTCAGTCAAACGACGATCAAAGCAGGCGAAACCCTCTCGCTTTCGGTCCCCGTATCCAATATCGGCAAACGCGACGGGACTGAAATCGTGCAGGTTTATGTCCGGAAAATGGATGACGCGGACGGGCCGCTGAAAACGTTGAGAGGCTTTCAAAGGATCGATGTGGCTGCCGGGAAAACCGGCCGGGCTGTGATCAGCCTGCCGTATGCGGCATTCGAGTTCTTTGACAGATTGAGCGGCGGTATGGCCGTAAACGCGGGGGAATATCAGATTTTATACGGAAACAGCTCCGACGCGAAAGATCTGAAAGCCGTAAAAGTTGCAATCCTGTAGGATCGTGCGGCCGGGGCCGTCCGGCTTGAATCTGATAGCGAGCGCATTCCCCGCGGCTTGCCGCGGGGCTCGCCCCGGGCTTTGACCCGGGGTAAGCGAGCGAATCCAAATGTCTTTTTCTTTACAGATCGAAGATTCCCCGCCGCGAGCTGCCGGGGAGCTTCAATCTGACAGCTCGCTGTCCGGGAGCTTCAATGCCTCATGATCAAAAGAGGGGAAGTGTGATGATCAAAAACGTCCTGTTCTTATTTCTGTTGATATGGCCCGTCGTTCAGGCAAAAGGGCAGTCCTATCAGAAAACCGAAAACGGCATTCAAACGGTTATTCAATCAACAATTGTAAAAATCGAATTTTATTCAACCGCCACAGTCCGGATCATGAAAATTCCGAAAGGCCCGGCTGTAGATAAAACGAGCCTTTCCGTGATTCAAACACCCGGGAGAACAGCGCTTCATGTCAAAGAGCGGAACGACATCATCAGGATCTGCAGCAAACGGATCCATGTTTCTTTAGACCGCCAAACTGGAAAGATCGGATTTTTCGATGCAAAAGGGAATCCGCTGCTGAATGAAAAGGAGAATGGCACAACCTTTTCGCAAAGGGAGGATGCAGGCCTTCAAACCTATTGTGTCTCCCAGGCATTTTCCCTGGATAAAGACGAGGCGATTTACGGGCTGGGCCAGCAGCAGCAGGGGAAAATGGTCCAGCGCAATGTGAAACTCAATATGGTCCAGGGCAATACCGATGATTATATTCCTTTTTTCCTGTCCGTAAAAGGATACGGTTTGTTTTGGGACAATTATTCGCCGACCCTCTTTGAAGACAGTCCGGGAGGCACGTCCTTCAAATCGGATGTGGGGGATTGCGTCGATTACTATTTCATGTACGGCGGAAACGCCGACGGAGTCATCGCCCGGATGCGCGATTTGACGGGTGGGGTGCCGATGTTCCCGTTGTGGACCTACGGTTACTGGCAGAGCCGGGAACGGTATAAAAGCCAGGATGAATTGTTGGGAGTGGTGCGAAAGTACCGCGAACTGGGAGTCCCCCTGGACGGCATCATCCAGGACTGGCAGTACTGGGGCAACAACTACCTGTGGAATGCCATGGAATTCCTGAACCCGGAATTTTATGACCCCCAAAAAATGGTCAATGACGTGCACGACCTCCATGCGCACATCATCATATCCATCTGGAACTCCTTCGGCCCGCATACAAAACCCTATCAGGAACTGGATAAAATAGAAGCGCTTCTGGATTTCAAAACATGGCCGGAATCCGGCTCTGAAAAATGGCCGCCGAGGCTCGATTATCCATCAGGGGTCAGGGTGTACGATGCCTACAATCCGCAGGCCCGCGACATCTACTGGAAGCATTTGAATCAGGGGATATTCTCGCTTGGAATGGACGGTTGGTGGATGGACTCATCCGAACCGGATCATCTGAGTTTCAAACCTTCCGATTTGGACAATCAGACCTGGCTGGGCTCCTTCCGGAAAGTCAGAAATGCGTTTCCTCTGATGACCGTGGGCGGATTGTCACAGCATCAACGGGCCGCCGACTCCGTCAAGCGGGTTTTTATCCTGACCCGTTCCGCATTCGCAGGCCAGCAGCGCTATGGAGCCAACACCTGGTCCGGCGATGTTGTTTCTTCCTGGGAGACTCTCAAAAACCAAATTTCAGCAGGACTGAACTTTTCCCTCTGCGGCATTCCTCACTGGAACAGCGACATCGGCGGATTCTTTCTCTGGAATTTCAAGAAAAAGCTGGCTGATGCCGATTACCGCGAACTCTATGCGCGCTGGATACAGTTCGGCGCCTTCTGCCCGATGATGCGTTCGCACGGGACGGATGCCCCTCGGGAAATTTATCAGTTCGGGAAGAAGGGGGATGCGGTTTATGATGCAATCGAAAAATACATCAACCTGCGTTACAGATTGTTGCCCTACATCTATTCGATCTCTTGGGATGTGACGGCCAATCATTCGACCATGATGCGCGCCCTGGTCATGGATTTTTCCGGCGATCCAGAAGCGCTGGACATCAATGACCAGTACATGTTCGGAAAGTCGCTGCTGGTATGCCCGGTCACCCGGCCGATGTATTCCAGGATGGACATCCGCGGCGGTGATACGCTCCGCGTCGAAGACTACAGTCAAATCGGGAATTCAGAGATTTATCTGCCAAAAGGGACCGGCTGGATTGATTTCTGGACAGGTGAAAAAGTTGGCGGCGGACAAAGGATCCGCAAGGAAACACCCGTTGATATCATGCCTTTATATGTAAAGGCGGGGTCCATTCTTCCCCTGGGCCCCAACGTGCAGTATGCTACAGAGAAAAAATGGGATTCGCTCGAAATCCGTATCTATCCCGGTGCAGACGGCGAATTTGTTTTATATGAAGATGAACTGGACAATTACAATTATGAAAAGGGTTTCTATTCCACGATTCCGTTTCGATGGGATGACGGGAAAAAAGAGCTGACCGTCGGCGGCCGCACAGGCTCTTTTCCCGGGATGCTGGATCAAAGAGCCTTTCAGGTCGTTGTCGTGTCGCCGGATCATGGAACAGGAGTTGAAGCGGCAGAGCGGTTTGTGAAGTCCGTCAGATACAATGGCGCAGAAAAGAAAGTTGTTTTCCGGTGACGGTCAAAATGTCATTCTGAGCCCCGCGCAGCGGGGCGAAGAATCCGGGGAGGCTGCAATCCTCCGCTCAACCATGAACAAGGATTGGTGTCATCAAGCAATGCCGTTGTTTCTTTCAAATGATAATCATTTTGAACAAAATTGGGCAAAAATGATAATACCGTTTTAAATCTTACTTGAAGGAGGATTTTAAAATGAGACAAACACGATTCTTTCATCTGCTTCTTGCCGTGGCCGTGAGCGGAATTTGTTTTGCGCAGGCCGTGCAGACTCCGGTTGTGGAGGACTTTAAGCCTGCGTCCACGAATCAGCCGGGCAGGGAATATCCGCAGGTGAATTCAGAAGGCCGGGTGCGCGCCGGCATATCAGCGCCCGAAGCATTGCGGGTTCAGCTGGATATCAGCGCAGTGAAATACGACCTGGTCAAGGATGAAAAAGGTTTCTGGACCGGCGACTCCAATCCCCAGGATGAGGGATTCCACTACTATCAGCTCTGGATCGACGGGGCCGCGGTTCCGGATCCAAGCAGCTTGTATTTTTACGGCGCCAGCCGCTGGGGCAGCGGCATAGAAATCCCGGCCAAGGATCAGGATTTCTATGCGCTTAAAAACGTTCCTCACGGCCAGATACGCGAGCAGCTCTATTTCTCCGCCGGCAACGACACCATGCGCCGCTGTTTCGTGTACACGCCGCCTGGATATGACAAGGACACAACCAAACGATATCCGGTTCTCTACCTGCAGCACGGAGGCGGCGAGGACGAAACCGGCTGGCCCAATCAGGGAAAGACCAATCTGATCATGGACAATCTGATTGCAAAGGGCAAGGCCAGGCCTTTCATCATTGTGATGGACAACGGCTCCTGGCGCTGGCCTTCCAATGTCCCGCGGCCCCGGAGAGGCGAGCGTCCTGCAGGCACCTGGCCTCCGGCCGGCTGGGCCGACGGTTTCAAAAAAACCCTGCTCGAGGACATCATCCCCATGATCGATTCCAACTATCGCACCCTGGCTGATCAGCCGCACAGGGCCATGGCCGGGCTGTCCATGGGCGGCATGCAAACCCGGGTCATCACCCTGGCACATCCCGATGTATTTTCCTCTGTCGGCATGTTCAGCGGCGGCAGCATCAGCCCGGAAGATGTCAAAAATGCGCCCGGTTTCAAGGAGAAGATCAAACTTGTGTTCGTCAGCTATGGAAGCCGGGAACTCGAAAACGGCAGAGCCCGTTTCGGGGGCGATCCCAGGGCGGATATGGATGCCCTCAAAGAAGCAGGGATGAATACCCATTTCTATGTCTCCCCGCAAACCGCTCACGAGTGGCAGAGCTGGCGGCGAAGCCTGCATGAATTTGCGCAGCTTCTGTTCCGGGACAATCCCTGAGAGGAATCTGCCGGGGTCGCGGGCTTGCCCGCCGTCGCATCCTCGGGAAACGCGCTTGCCGCCGGATTGTACGATTGACTTTTTTAAGGAGCGTCTCCCATGAAACCTTTCGTTGGTATCATCAAAAGCCAGTTGGCAAAACTCCCTGTCCTGATGTGGATGATGCTGTTCACTGCATCCGTCTTTTCTGCCGGTCCCGGCAAAATCGTGCTGCAGGCGGACCAACCGGGCGCTGAAATCAGCCCGATGTTTTATGGGATCATGACCGAGGAGATCAATTACTCCTACGAGGGCGGGCTGTACGGCGAATTGATCCGGAACCGGATCTTCCGGGATACGCAAGGGGGCGGTCCTGCTCCGGCAGTCAGCGGGACCGATGATCCGGGCCTGTTCCGCAGCGAACATTACTCGATGAGCACTTTCACCTGCAAAGTCCCAAACGGCAAGTATCTTGCTAAGCTCTACTTTGCGGAAACGTATTCCGGCATCGGCGGGCCCGGCGACCGCGTTTTTTCCTTCAATGTCATGGGACATGAATTCAAGGACTTTGACATTTGGGTCAAGGCCGGAGGCCCCCATCGCGCCTACATCGAAACCGTACCCGTGGAGGTGACCCGGGGGGAGTTACGCATCGAATTTACGCCCAAAATCGAAAACCCTTCGATCAAAGCGATTGAAATCATTCCGCAGCCGGGGACTTCCGGACCAGCAATCCGGATCAGAGCCGGCCAGGCCGGTCCCTTTACGGACTCGCACGGCAATGTCTGGGAGGGGGAGAGAGGTTTCGTGGGTGGCAATACGGTTGATCACGGCCCGCTCCCGGAAATTCCAGCCGCTTCGATCTCCGGCGCACCTCACTGGGCCACCGTGACCTCCAGCGGCGCTGAGGCAGTGGCCTCCATCGACACCAGCGACCCAGTCAACAACAAGGCACTGACGAACAGCTTGAAGCTCTCCATTTCCAGGGTCCCAAGCGGCGGCCGCGCGGGAGTTGCGAATGACGGGTATTGGGGCATCCCCGTCAAAACCAACCGTTCCTATCCGTGTTCTTTCTATGCCAAGGCCTCAGACGGCTTCTCCGGCCCATTGACGGTCTCGATCGAGTCCGGCGACGTCGCAACCGTCTATGCCTCAGCTACCGTTCCGGCGATCACAGGCACATGGAGACAGTACAGGGTCACGCTGAAAACCGGCAGGGTTATCCCCACAGCAGACGCGCGTTTCGTGATATCCGCTGATTCGAAAGGCACGATCAACCTGAACCAGGTATCGTTGTTCCAGCCCGTATTCAGGGAACGCATCGGCGCCGCACTGGGCGGGCGCCCTGTCACAGGTTTCCGGCAGGATCTGATGCAGCTCCTGGATGAAATGCGCCCGGCGTTCCTGCGTTTCCCGGGCGGCAATTATGTCGAAGGATTCAATTTTGAGAACCGTTTCAACTGGAAAGCCATGATCGGGCCCTGGGAAAACCGCCCAGGCCACATGAGCCCCTGGGGCTATTGGTCTTCGGACGGTCTGGGCCTTCTGGAATTTCTCGAATGGTGCGAAGAATTGAACATGGAGCCGGTTGTCTGCGTTTATGCGGGCCTGCATCTCAACGGCGGCCGCGATGTCCTGACCGGTGAAGCATTGAAGCCGTTTGTTCAGGATGCGCTGGACGAAATCGAATACATCACCGGCGATGTGAACACCGAGTGGGGAGCCCGCCGGGCCGAAGACGGCCATCCGACCCCGTTCAGGCTCACCTATGTCGAGATCGGCAATGAGGACTTCCTGAACAACGGCGCTGCCACATATCGCGGCCCTGAAGGCCGATTCGCCATGTTCTACAACGCCATCAAGGCCGAATACCCCGACATTCAGGTCATTGCCACAACAGATCCGGGCGTTCCGCACGATGTGATCGACAATCATCATTATATGTCGCCCAACACCGCCATCCGCAATGCCCATCTGTATGACCATGCGGACCGCAACGGCCCGAAGATCTTCGAGGGCGAATGGGCGTCCCAGGAACGCGGAGTCGCACGTGGATTGACCCCGTCTTTCCAATGCGCCTTGTCCGATGCCGCGTTTTTAACAGGCCTGGAGCGGAACGCAGACATCGTCATCATGACCTGTTATGCGCCACTGTTGACACGCGTGAATCCGGGCGGCAGCCAGTGGAGCACGGACCTGATCGGCTACGACACCATGACCAGCTTCGGTTCGCCCTCGTACTATGTGCAAAAGATGTTCTTCAATGCAAAAGGCGACCGGGTCATCCCTGTTGCCCGGATCGTTCCCCAGACGATACCGGCTGTCGAATCTGCACAGGGACCTGCGCAGACTTCTTCCGGACGTTTCAGCCGTTATGACGCCCCGCCTGATCCCGGAGAGCCTCTGTTCGCATGTGCGAGCAAAGAGGATGCTTCCGGTGACATCATCCTCAAGGTCGTCAATGTATTCGACGTGGATCAGACTCTGACCGTGGAGCTGAAAGGCGCTCCTGTCCATTCCGTGGCTACAGGCGAGGTCATGGTTGGCGAGCCCGGGGATATCAACACCGTGGAAGATCCGTTTCACACGGTTCCCCAACGATTCATTGTCACCGATGCCGGTCCCGAGTGGACTCACACCTTCCCCGGACATTCCATTACGGTCATCCGCTTCAAGTCCGTGATCTGAGGCTCCAGGAAAGCGATACATTTTAACCAAAGGAGAAATACCATGAAACAATATTTGACCGTCATTGTATCACTGCTGATTTTTGGGGGATCAACATGCCTGGCTCAAACAGAACAACCTGCGATCCTGGAAGACTTCAAGCCCTCGACTCTGAACCAACCCGGTCAGGAGTATCCGCAGGTCAATTCCCAGGGCTACGCCCGATTCCGCATCACGGCGCCTGAAGCCAGGAGCGTCAGGGTGAGCCTGGGCGGACGCGGGGGCACGAGCCTTACGCAAGCAGCTGACAGCGCCTGGACCGGCACAACGGCAAAACCCGAGGATGAAGGCTTTCACTACTATCATCTCACGGTTGACGGCGGGAAATTCAACGATCCCGGCGCCTTGAACTTTTACGGTTCCACACGCTGGGAAAGCGGCATCGAGATCCCCGCACATGACCAGGACTTCTATGCGCTCAAGGATGTACCGCACGGCCGGGTTCAGCAGATACTCTTCCCCTCTAAAAGCACCAGCACCTGCCGCCGCGCCTTTGTGTATACGCCGCCTGACTACGATAAAGACCCGGCCAAACGATATCCGGTTCTGTACCTGCAGCACGGCTGGGGCGAGGATGAAACCGCCTGGAGCAATCAGGGCCGCGCCAATCTGATCATGGATAATCTGATTGCTGAAGGTAAAATCAGGCCCTTTCTTATCGTCATGACCTACGGAATGACCAATGAAATCAAATTCGGCGGCCTCAGAAACTTTGACATCAAACCCTTCCAGACCGTTCTCGTGGAAGAGTTGATCCCCTATGTCGATGATCACTTCCGCACGCTCTCGGATCAACCCAGTCGCGCCATGGCAGGCCTCTCCATGGGCGGCATGGAAACCAGGATGATCACCCTGGCCAACCTCGACCGGTTCTCGCATATCGGCCTGTTCAGCGGTGGATCCATCTCCCTGGAAGATGTCAACAACACGCCCGGTTTCAAGGAGAAGGTGAAACTGGTATTCGTCAGCTTCGGCAGCCGGGAACTGGAGAACCGCAGAAGCGGCAGACGCGGTCCTTTCGGCGGCGATCCAAAGGAGAACACTGATGCGTTGAAACAAGAAGGGATCAACAGTGTTTTCTACGTCTCCCCGAATACGGCCCATGAGTTCCTGTCCTGGCGGCGAAGTCTGCGTGAATTTGCGCCTCTGCTTTTCCGGGAATAGCACATTCATCCGTCAGTGAAAGTGTCATTCTCGGAAAGCTGCGGATTGAGCAGGCGATTACCAATGTATTTTTAATACATCTCCGGCGAATGCGGCGGGGAGCTTTCATCCGGCAGCGAAAGCATTGACCGCGGCTTGCCGCGGGTTTTATCCGGGGATCAGCGGGCGGACAGGATGGTCTTTTTCCTGCAGAACCTAAAATACCCACCTTAAACACGGTGGGCAAACCCGGCAGATCGCAGCAGGAGAACTTTTATCTTTACTCTATAACGAGGAATCCAATCATGAAATCATTTTCACGCAAGTTATTAATGGTCAAATCCGCCGCGATGGCGATTACTCTTTTTGCGATTCATTTGCCGGGGCAAAGACTACCCTATCAAAACCCTGAGCTGAGTTCCGAAGAACGGGCGAAGGATCTGATCCCCAGGCTGACATTGGAGGAAAAGGCCGCCTTGATGTGCGACATCTCGGAACCCGTGCCGCGCCTGGGGATCAAAAAATTCAACTGGTGGAGCGAAGCCCTGCACGGCCTGGCAAACAACGACAGTGTCACGGTATTTCCCCAGCCCATCGGCATGGCAGCCTCCTTTGACGATGAATTGGTTTTCAGGATTTTCAACGCCGTGTCGGATGAAGTGCGGGCCAAATACCATGAAGCCATCAGAAAAGGGCAGGGAAACAGACGATTTCTGAGCCTCTCGGTGTGGACGCCCAATATCAACATCTTCCGGGATCCCCGCTGGGGACGCGGCCAGGAAACCTATGGTGAAGACCCCTATTTGATGTCCCGTATGGGCGTTTCAGTGGTCAACGGGCTGCAGGGGCCTGCCCAATCCCGGTACAAAAAGCTGCTGGCCTGCGCCAAGCATTACGCCGTGCATTCCGGGCCTGAGTGGAGCCGCCATGAAATCAACCTGAATCAGGTCGATCCCCGGGATTTACGCGAAACCTATCTCCCCGCGTTTAAAACGCTCGTTCAGGAGGCGGATGTCCGCCAGGTCATGTGCGCGTATCATCGTCTGGACGACGAGCCGTGCTGCGGAAGCACGCGGCTGCTGCAAAAAATCCTGCGCGATGAATGGGGATTCAAGCACCTGGTCGTTTCCGATTGCGGGGCTGTAGCCGATTTTTATACAAGCCACAGGGTCTCTTCCGATGCCGTGTATGCGGCTGCAAAGGCCGTCCTGGCCGGGACCGACGTGGAATGCCAATGGATCGGACATACCTATCTCAATCTGCCTGAAGCAGTCGAAAGGGGATTAATAACCGAAGAGGAGATCAACGAACGGCTGATCCGTGTTCTGACCGGACGTTTTGATTTGGGAGATATGGACAATGATGCGCTGGTCCCCTGGGCGGGCATACCCCTATCCGTCGTCAATAATGAAAAACACCGGAAACTGGCCCTGGATATGGCGCGAGAATCCATGACGCTTCTGCAAAACAAAAACAGTATTCTCCCCTTAAAGAAATCCATCAATAAGCTGGCTGTAATCGGCCCCAATGCGGATGACGAACCTGTGTTATGGGGGAATTACAACGGCAAGCCGGTACGGACCATTACCCTTCTCGACGGGATCGCTTCCAAACTCCCGGCGGATCGGATTCTTTACGACAGAGCATGCGACCTGGTCGAAGACAAGGTGACCGAAAGCTATTTTTCGAAATGCTCGGTGGACGGCAGGACGGGGTTCAAGGGAATCTACTGGAACAATACGGCCGGCCAGGGTAATGTTGCGGCGACACAATATTTAGCCAACCCGATCAAACTGACCACAGCAGGCCAGCATGAATTTGCGCCCGGAGTCATGCTCGAAGGTTTTTCAGCCCGGTTTGAGACCGAATTCGTGCCTGCCGTAAGCGAAGAAATCGTATTCAAATGCGGCGCCACCGGACACTTTGAATTGCTGGTCAATGGTGAATGTCTTACAAAGTATGATAATTGGAGAACACTTCCGTCAAGACTTCCCTACCAGGTTGAAAGCGGGAAAATATATAAAATCGAGATCCGTTATGCACAGATGAACAACTGGCAGGCGAATCTTGAATTCAATTTCGGCAGGGAAGTCGATGTCGATTACACAGACCTGGTCAGGAAACTTAAGGGCATCGATGTGGTCGTTTTTGCGGGCGGACTTTCGACAAATCTTGAAGGCGAGGAAATGCCGGTTTCTTATCCAGGATTCAAAGGCGGGGACCGCACAGACATCGAACTTCCCGCAGTACAGCGCAATTGTCTGAGGACATTGAAAAAGGCCGGCAAGAAAATTATTTTCGTCAACTGTTCCGGTTCCGCCATCGCCCTGGTCCCTGAAACGGAAAGCTGCGACGCCATCCTTCAGGCCTGGTATGCCGGAGAATCCGGCGGGCAGGCAGTCGCTGATGTGCTGTTCGGCGACACGAATCCGTCCGGCAAGCTGCCCGTCACTTTCTATAAGAACTTGCAGCAATTGCCTGATTTTGAAGATTATTCCATGAAAAACCGGACCTACCGTTTCATGTCCGATCCGCTTTTCCCGTTCGGCTTTGGATTGAGTTATACGACATTCGCGATCGGCGACGCCGGGTTCAGTAAAACGACGATCAAGGCCGGCGAAACCCTCTCTCTTTCAGTCCCCGTGTCCAATACAGGCAAACGCGACGGGACGGAGATCGTACAGGTTTATGTCCGTAAGGGCGGCGACACGGATGGGCCGCTGAAGACGTTGAGAGGCTTTCAGCGCATCCATGTGGCTGCAGGCAAAACCGGCCGGGCGAAGATAAACCTTCCCTACTCTTCATTCGAGTTTTATGACCGCGAAAGCAGGAAAATGACTGTGACTGCCGGGGAGTACGAGGTTTTTTACGGAAACAGCTCGGATCCGAAAGATTTAAAGGCGACCCGGATTATGATTCGATGAAGGGGGGCAGGCTGTTTCTTCAAAACATCATTTGCCTGAATAAGCTGTATCCAATTGAAGCTGCCCGATGCAGGTTCCATTTTGCTGTTTTTCATGCAGCCCATTTACCGAACGGAATCTATTTTTGCAGGCTTGAAGCCGGAACTTATCATGAGACCAGAAAACTTTTACTGTTCAAATGACGGAAGATGACGCGTTCGAAAAAACCCTATCCGTCACGTCCATCCGATCATGAAGCTGGATTCGTGACCGTGCGTTCTTCAATTAAAGAATGAAAGTGCCATGACCCTGACAATAAAACACCTGATTCTTGCCGTCTTACTCCCCATTATCTGCCAGGGACAGGTATTGAGAGGCCTGAACCGGCAAGCGGATCAATTGGACGTTTGTTTGCGGGATGGAACGCTGCGTATCCGTCCTTTAACGGAGAATTCGGCAAGAATTCAATATTGCAGGAATGATGATTTTCAGGAGCCTGAACTCATTTTTACTTCAAAACGACCCGCCCCCCCGTTCCGGGTTTCCGATTCACCGTCACGAGTTGAAATGAAAACGAAGAACATGATTGTCGTCCTGGATAAAGAAACCGGGACATTGTCATTTGCAGATCAATCCGGAAAGATATTTTTGAGCGAAAGAATGGACAGCCGGAGACTGATCCCCGATTCCGTGATGGGTGAACCCTGCTTCGCTGCGGAACAGAGTTTTGAATCACCGAGGAACGAAGTTCTGTTTGGATTGGGACAGTTTCAGGACGGCCATCATCATTTAAACAACATCACCCGGCGCTTGACACAGGTCAATTCGCAAATTTCGCTGCCTTTCATTTACTCGAGCGCGGGGTACGGTTTGCTTTGGCATCAATACGGAATGACCGATTTCAATCCTGCGGACAATGTCGTCCTGCTTGAAAAACAAGAACAATCCATCCATAAAGACAACCGGGATATGGAGGTCACCACGACATCTGGGACGCAAAAAGTGTCGCAGAATCAATCGCTCTTTCAGGGAAATTTCGCGGTCCCCTCGGACGGTGTCTATTCCCTGTTTCTCGACCTGGGCGACATGGACAACCGCCACTATGTTGTGATTGACGGAAAACCCTGCATGGACATCAGCAATTTCTGGCTCCCTCCCACTGCATGCGCTCTTGTGAATTTGCGAGCCGGAGACCATCAGGTCCAGTTGGTCTGTAAATCCGCCAACACACCCAAACTGTCCTGGAGGCTGTCAGGTGACGAAATCACGTTTCGTTCTCCCCATGCCGGGCGGATTGATTATGTGGTGTTTTACGGTCCTTCAGCCGACACCGTCATCGCTGCATACCGGAATCTTTCCGGCAATGTCCCCATGCTGCCCCGCTGGGCGTACGGCTTCTGGCAATGCCGCGAGCGCTATACGTCCGGCGCGCAATTGGTTGAAACGGTCAAGGAATTCCGGAATAGAAATCTCCCGATGGACGTGATCGTGCAGGACTGGCAGTATTGGGGCGGCAACGGCTGGGGCGTTCCGAAGTTTGATGATGCGAACTACAGCAATCCGGCCGGATTCATCCAGGAAATACACGATTTGAATGCGCATTTCAATATTTCCATCTGGTCGAATCCGGACAGGAATTCCGCGACAGGGAAAGAATACATATCCAAAAATCTTTATTTCCCGGATAGCCCATGGCTGGATTATTTCAATCCGCTTACCCGGGAAACATACTGGAACACGCTGAATGAAAATTTGTTTTCCAAGGGAGTCGATTCCTGGTGGATGGATGCCACCGAACCTGAAAACGATGCCTTAAAAAAAGAAAGGACACATTTGGGCCCGGGCGTTTTCTTTCGTTTGACTTATCCGTTGATGGTCAGCCGGGCCGTTTATGAAGGCCAGAGGCAAACGACATCCGGCAAACGGGTTTGCATTCTCACCCGCTCCGCTTTTCTTGGACAGCAGAGAACCGGCGCGATCAACTGGTCCGGTGATATCGGAGGAAACTGGGACGCATACAGGCGCCAGATTGTTGCGGGATTGAATTACACCATCACGGGTCTGCCTTTTTGGACAACCGATATCGGCGGATTTTTCCGTTCGGGCAATTCCCAGTACGCCGATGAAAATTATCAGGAGCTGTTGACGCGATGGTTCCAATGGGGCGCTTTCAATCCAGTTTTTCGCATCCATGGTTATCAATCGGAAACCGAACCCTGGAAATACGGACAGCAGGTTGAAGAGAATATGAGGAAGATGTTGAACCTGCGGTATCGCCTGCTCCCCTCTATTTATTCCGAAGCATGGCAGGTGACGAAAAACGGATCGACCCTCATGCGCCCGCTGGTGATGGACTTCAGGGAAGACACTGCCGCCCTGAACCGTCCTTTCGAATATATGTTCGGGAAAGCTCTTTTAGTGGCTCCGGTCACTGAACCGGATGTTCAGGATTGGGCCGTCTACCTGCCGCAATCTCCCTCATGGTACGATTTCTGGACCGGTGAACGTTTCGCCAGCGGGCAAACAATCAAAACCCCATCACCCCTGAATCAAATTCCCCTTTTCGTCAAAGCCGGTTCCATCGTTTGCATGGGCCCGTTCATCCAATATTCAACCGAACGGATCGACCCGGTCGAAATCCGGATCTATCCGGGAGCCGACGGGTCATTCACCTTGTATGAGGACGAAAACGACAATTATAATTATGAAACAGGCATGTACTCCACCATCTCGCTGATTTGGGAGGATTCAATAAAAGCTCTCACCATCAACGACAGGCAAGGGGCATTCCCCGGGATGCTGAAGGAGCGGCAATTCAATATCGTCCGGGCTGCCCCGGGTACAGCCGCCGGAACAGATGCCGCCGGGAAGTATGAAAAGGCCATAACCTACAAAGGGAAGAAAATCGTTGTGATGCTTTGAGACTAACAGAATATCAAAGGAATATCGAAGGAGAAAACAGTCATGAAAAAACTCATCTTGTCCTTATTGCTTGCCCTTCCCGTTGCCCTGCCCGCCCAGAACGCAAGGATTAAAATCGACGTGGACAGAGCAATCGGAGAGATCGACCCGAAAATCTACGGCGTATTCATGGAACCCATCCAGTTCAGCGGCAGGAGAATGGGCCTGCCGGACACCACCGGCTTCAACACCCTTTATGGAAATTTGTACGACCCCTCCTCACCGCTCGCGGACGAAAACGGATTCAGGAAGGATTACATCGAGGCGATGAAGGAGCTTCAAATCACCAACATGCGCTGGCCCGGGGGAAATTTTGTCATGGGGTATCAGTGGCAGGACGGCATCGGGCCCAGAGACCGGCGGCCTGCCCGCATCAACCTGGCATGGGGCGGGATCGACAACAATCACGTCGGTACGGATGAATGGATCACATTAAACCAGGCAATCGGAAGCGAGAACATCATCTGCGTGAATCTGGGTTTGGCCACCATCAAGGATGCGACCGAATGGGTTGAATACTGCAATTACAGAAAAGGGACCTATTATTCCGACCTTCGTCTGAAGAACGGCCATCCCCAACCGTACGGTATTAAAATCTGGGACTTGGGAAACGAAGTGGACGGAGCGCCCTGGGAATTGGGCCATAAAAATGCCGAAGATTATGTCAAGATCGCCCGCGAGGCAGTCAAGGCCATGAGAGCTGTGGACAACACGATTCAATTCGTCGCCTCCGGGTCGTCCTACTATGAAAGCACGGGGCAGTGGGTCGAATGGAACCGGAAAGTTCTTGAAGGGCTCGGAGACATGATCGCCTACATTTCCATCCACCGCTACTGGGAGCACTCGCGCGATTATGATACCTTTATGGGACAGAGCGCAATGGATTTTGAAGAAAAGATACGCGTACCTGCCGCCCAAATTGAAGCGGTGAGTGCGATGAAAGGCTTCCGGAATCCCATTTATATCTCTTTTGACGAATGGGGCACTTTCGGAAGGAATTTTCTTTCCGTTCTGCCGGTGGCTCAATGCTTCAACTCTTTCATCCGACATGCAGACATCGTCAAAATGACCAACTTCACCCTGATGACCTCCCTGTTGTCGGCCGACAGGGAGAAAGGGACTTTCAAGACCCCTCTGTTTCACATCTTCAAACTATTCTCCAACAACTGCCGCGGCAATTCCATTGACACGTATGTCGAATGCGATACGTTCAGCACCGAAAAATGCAAGGGCATCCCTTTTCTGGATGTCACTTCCGTGTATTCAAAAGAACCGCATACGGCCTTCATCAATGTCGTGAACAGGCATCAGGATAAAACGATTAACGCTGAAATATTCAACACTTCAGGCGTCTTTACGGGGAAAGCCGAAGCCAGCCTCCTCTCGGCCGATTCGCTCGACGAACCCTTTACATTCGACAAGCAGGAACAGTATGTCCCTGCGACAAAAAATTTGAAGATGGACGGGAATAAAATATCCTGTTCATTCCCGCCCCATTCATTTACGCAGATCAGGATTGGAGTCAAAAAGTAGAAAACGGAATTGCAGAAACCTGCAGAAATCGAAGATCCCCCGAAGCAGGCTATCAACATGGGCGGGCAGGCCGAGCGGCAGGCAAGCCGCGGGGAATGCGCTCGCTGTCAGATTCAATCAACACCTTGAGAACCGACGACACCCAAAATGAATCCTTTTAAAAAGGGAGGATCAGCCATGAGAAAGTCGACCAGTCTGATGAGGTTGTTTTCGACTGCCGCCATCGCCGGAATAATCTTTTCCACCGACGCTATGGCGCAAAAAATCATCTGGGTTTCCTCAAATTATGATGTGGATCAGGACAGTGTGCAGAACGACCAGCCTTTTGTGGATGTTCTGACCACGAACGGTTATGAAGTACAGCGGGAAATCGATTCCATGAAAGGCACTCTTCTGACGGCCGAACAAATGGATGTCCTGGAAAGCGCTGATCTGATCATCTTCAGCCGGTCCACGGGCAGCGGTGATTACAACGACCCGGCCGGTTGGAATGCGATTACCAAACCCATGATTCTAAACAACGTCTACGCGGCCCGCCTCAGCAAGTGGCAATGGGCGGGTACCGAGGATCTGCTGGGCGGCGGCGACAGCGGCTGTCCGCCCTTTTACGCCGAAATTCCGGAACATCCGATTTTTGCCGGTGTGACCCTCGACGCCGACGGAACGGTCATCGTCCTGGACAACACGGTAGGTACAGGCAACACATCCCTGTTAAATACTGGGGATTACGGGGACGGTGAATTGATCGCCTCTGCGGTGTCAACCGAAACGGTGGCGATTGTTTATTGGGAGACGGATGCGCTCTTCAACTCGGCGGGGGCCTATTTTGCAGGAGGCCCCCGGCTGTTGTTCCCTTGCCAGACCCGTGAAGGGGGGGCTTTCGGCATAGGGATGTACAACCTGACTCCCGAGGGCGAGAAAATGTACCTGAACGCCGTTGCCTTCATGCTCGGCAACAGTGTGGGCGTTTCCGGGAAGCCCAGCACGGTCCCAGCCGGTTATAGCCTTGAACAAAACCATCCCAATCCGTTCAATCCCTCGACTCGGATTGCGTTCACCCTGCCTTCGTCAAGCGTGACGAAGATATCCGTCTACAACTCGCTCGGTCAGGAAATTTCCGTGCTCGCGGAGAAGACCTTCCCGGCCGGCACGCACGAGGTTGTCTGGAATGGATGCGACCGTTTCGGCAATCCCATGCCCGGCGGCGTATACCTGTATCAGATGAAAGCAGAAGAAAGGATTCAAACCAGAAAGATGTTGTTGATTCAATAACCTCGACTTCGAGAACATTATTCGTTTGAACGGATGCAGTGTTGCTTTGACCGCAACACAGATTGAAACTCCCCGGCAGCTCTATGCCGGGGAATCTTCGATCTGTAAGGAAAAAGACACTTGGATTCGCTCGCTTATCCCGGGTCAAAGCCAGGGGTATTCCCCGCGGTAAGCCGCGGGGAATGCGCTCCCTGTCAGATCCGAAGCGCTGTATCCGAAAGAGCGATATTGCAGCCCTTTTTGCCATTTTAAACCGGACGGATCCAGAACCCGGTTTCCCCCCGGAAACCCACAGGAAGGCAAATCAGTGATCCTCATGACCAGAAGGACGTTATCGTCCCTTTTCTTGAGCATACACATCGCCGCAGTGTCCCTCGCGGCAGTCATCGCAGAGTCTCCCCGGTTTTCAAAATCCGCCGGTTTCTATCCCGCGGCGGTAGACGTCGAGTTGATGACTGCCACGGAAGGCGCAGAAATCCGATACACCCTCGACGGCTCGGAACCCACAGGCGGCAGCACGCTTTATCAGGGCGCCCTTCGCATCGAATCCAACCGGGTCATCCGCGCCGCAGCCTTCAAAGCGGGGATGGATTCCAGTCCCGTCGTCACGCATTCCTTCTTTGTAGCCGAAAAACCGGAGTTGAATGATTTGCCGGTACTCTCGCTGGTGACTGCGCCGCCCCATCTATGGGATCCCCAAACCGGTATTTATGCCAATCCGCTGGAAAGCGGGGATGAATGGGAACGGCCTGTTGCAATCGAATTTTTCGAGCGGCAGGGAGCCCCTGGTTTTTGCGCGGATGCCGGCATCCGGATTCACGGAGGCGCCTCGCGTCTGCCTCAGAAAAGCGCCAAGAAATCCTTCCGCCTGTATTTCCGTTCCGAATACGGGCCGGCCAAACTTGATTATCCGATCATCCGTTCATCCGCCATCCAGCGGTTCGACCGCCTCATTTTACGAGCCGGGTTCAACGATGCATGGATTCACTGGCTTGACTGGGAACGCGAATTGACCACGTATGTCCGCGATCCGCTGGTTCGGGACGTTTTCATCGATATGGGACAGCCGGCCTCCCGCGGCGATTTCATCCATCTCTTTTTGAACGGCGCGTATTGGGGGCTGTATAATGTCTCCGAGAGATACGACGACGATTTCTGCGACATCTACATGGGGAAAGGTGACTGGGACGTCGTCAAGCCGGGTTCGGATGAAACCAACAATGCCGTCGAGGCCTCAACCGGAGATCTCGCGGCATGGAATCAATTCGCCGGCTGGATCAGGAACCGGGATTTCCGGATCGAGTCAAACTACCGTGACCTGGAATCCCGGATCGACCTAGATAATTTCATCGATTTTTACATCCTCAACATCTTTGCACAAAATTGGGACTGGCCGCGGCACAACTGGTATGCGGCCCGCAACCGGGACAACGGCCGCTGGATCTTCATGCCGTGGGATTCCGAATGCACGTTCGGCAGCAGCAATCAGGGCTATCGCGATTCCATGAACATGTGGCAGGTCATCGCGGACCAGGCGAGCTACCCCTTTCCATCCTTTCTGAAAAACCTGAAGAGAAGCGAAGCCTTCCGCAGAGACGTGGCTTTGCGTTTCGAACAACAATTCGCGACACATCTCCATCCCGACCGCCTGCTTCAATTGCTTGACGATCGCCTGAATCAGATCCGCACAGCAATCCCATTCGAAGCGGAGCGCTGGGGAGACGCGCGTTCGCCCGACGTCTACGGCCTCAGCGACTGGCTCGACGCAGCTGAAAGCATGAAGAAATTCATCCGCAACCGGGGTGCAAAGGTCTCGGCGCAGCTTCAATCGGAAGGATTTATCCTGCCTACCGCGATGAAGCATGGCCACAACCCGGAGCCTCTTGATTTTGTCCTGATGCAAAATTATCCGAATCCCTTCAATGCGGGGACGTCTCTCACCTTCAATCTGCCGCGGCGGATGCGGATCCAGCTTGACGTTTTCAACATCAAAGGGGAGTTCATGACCGGGCTCATCGCCGGGATCCGGGATGCGGGCATACACGTCATCAACTGGGACGGCATCGGGGCCGAAGGCCGGCCGGCGACAAGCGGGACCTATTTTTATCGCCTGACCGGGGAAGACGGCGTTCGGACACAGCGTATGATTTTATTGAGGTAAAGAAGATAATCGGGGGACACCTGAAATGGCATGCCGGAAACCGGTAACAGGACGCCGGGTATCCGGGAAAATAGGATGCGTTGCCTGAAGGCACCTAAAAGACACGGGTTCCATCATCGCAGCCGCCATGATCGGATGCTTCGCATTCAAGTGGTATTCGCTGTTCTGGGCCTAGTGGCTGTCTTTCGCCATCATTGCATTTCACTACATGCTGGAAGTCTATTGCGAACATGCCAGAGGGAAATTCGCTCCGAAAACCTGAAAAATTGACGCCTTCGGGTTCGAGACAAAAAATCATCATGTAAATTTTGCTGATCGTCCCCAAGTGGAGACTCGGGGCGATCCGCAATGGAGCAATGCCCCGATAAAATACGGCCCTGGAGTACAACCCCAGGACCATTAAAAGGTCAATCCGTAAACCGGCGGCCATCCCGCCCTGTCAGAATGACCGCCATCGGCCAGGCAAGGCTTAATGCTCTTTGATGACACCCGTGCCGGTGCCGACCCAATAGATAGGCAGTGGAAAATATTCGGCATTGGTGTAAACGATCAGGTTGGCCTTCATCAATCCTTGCATGCCATCAATGGTCCCACCCTTTCCATGCGACACACACTTGAGGGGCAAGGTAAAAACAAAGGGATCCTCTGTTTTGGACCTGTACCCCTCATAGGTGCCTTCCCAATAGCCTCCCTCCGTGACTTCGGGATATAATTTGAAGGAACCGTGACAGGTTCCTTCACCGGTCCTGACATCGACCATCAGGCTCAGGACATGCTCCATTCGACCCGCTCCGCGCGGTTCACCGGGTGCGGTAATGATATCCGTCACCGGATAATCCTTCATATGCAGGGTATTCCCGGCAATTTTCATGTAATCAGCGGGGTTGGCGGTCAACGGCTCGGGTGAATTGGAAAATTCGTATTCGACATTGCTGCTCTTTGCCAGGGGAGGCAACGCTTCCATGGTCGGCTCTACAGGAGACTCCGATGATTTGAACAGATCCGAACAACCAACCAGTACGGCGCCCATAAGGGCAATCAGGACGAGAACGGAATTCAGAGTTTTCATAACCTTGTTCTCCTTCCATATTGATGATTTGAAATCGCCAATGTTTTTCCCCTCCTACCCCCTCTCCTTTCCGCTTTCAACAGAAAAAGAGAGGGAGGATATCAACGGTTGCTTGTTTCTGTGTGATATCAACAAGATGCATGCACTTCGATGAGCATCCTGCCGGTTCATCACGACGCCGCCCGGAAACGTCATATTCATCTTTATTCGTGCCCCATCTGTAAATGAACTTGATTGGGTTTTATAAAAAGAATCTTGCCGGACCGGTTGAACCTCCCGCAGGTTCGGACCCTGCGGGAGGTCATTCGGACTACCTGAGAATCATCAATTTTCTCGTCTGCATGAACTCCCCTGCCTGAAGACGGAAGAAATAGACGCCGCTTTTAAGATTACTGCCGTCAAACAGCACTTCATGAAATCCCGCTTCCTCCTCTCCTTCGACAAGTTTAGAGACCTCCTTGCCAAGGAGATTGAAGAGGGTCAATGAAACTACAGAACGGTTCGGCAAAGTATATCGTATGGTCGTCCTCGGATTGAAGGGATTGGGATAATTCTGTTCAAGAGAGAAGTTTTCCGGAAGCCTTCTGTCCGCCAAAGGCTCCTCTACGACGGACGTGATCATTTCCGAAAGCGGCCTTCGCCAGACACCGCAGCCGCTGGTACCTGCAAAAAGATTCGTGCCCGAGATGACAAGAGACCGGATACAAGTGCTCGTCAGCCCAGTATTGACCTCTGTCCAGCTTGTTCCATTGTCGGTTGAAAGGAAAACTCCACGATCAGTACCAGCAAGTAGATTCGTACCGTTTTCTATCATTTGTGAAAAGCTGGAGAATGGGGTGCTCGCTGGATTCCAGCTTGTTCCGTTGTCTGTTGAAAGGAAAACACCGCTAGAATATGTACTGGCAAAGAGATTCGTGCCGCATACGGCAAGAGCGTATACATCGGTATCTGTCAAGCCTGAATTGACGACATTCCAGCTTCTGCCATTGTCTGCAGAAAGAAACACGCCGTCGCGAGCCGTGCCGGCAAAGAGATTCGAGCCATTCATGGCTAGGGTATAAACAGCAGTATTTGTCAAGCCGGTTGTTGTCCAACTTGTGCCATTGTCGGTTGAAAGGAATACACCGCCAATACCAGGGAATCCACCGCTTCCCGCAAAGAGATCCGTTCCGTTGACTGTAAAAGCCCGCACCATCGTATCGGTCAATCCGTTATTGACCTCTGTCCAGCTTTCGCCGTTGTCAGTCGAGAAGAAAACTCCATCAATGGTACCTGCAAAGAGATTCGTTCCACTGACCGCGAGAGAAGTCAACCAGTGGGTCGTCAAACCAGAATTGACCTTTGTCCAGCTTGCACCATTGTCGGTCGAAAGGCAAACTTCACCCTCACAATCGCCCGTACATGCAAAGAGATTCGTGTCAATGACGGTAAGAGCCACTATATCGGTACATATCAAACCGGAGTTGACCCAGCTTGTGCCGTTGTCGGTAGAAAGAAACACACCATCGCCCCAAGTTCCAGCAAAGAGATTCGTGCCAATTATCGCAAGGTTCTGTACAGATCTATTTGTTAATCCGTTGTTAATCTCTTTCCAGCTTACGCCGTTGTCGGTCGAGAGGAAAATCCCGGAGTCCCAAAGGGTCCCAGCAAAAAGATTCGTACCAGAAACGACAAGAGCACTAATGTAGTTATTCAATCTGCCTTTATAGACCCAATGTATGCCGTTGTCGGTGGAGAGAAACACTTCGCCGCATGTCCCCGCAAATAAATTCGTGCTGGCCTTGTCAGCTGCGGGACTTGCAGCCAAAGCCGTTACATAGGGTAATCCGTTATCGACATTTGCCCAACTTGTGCCATTATCGGTCGAAAGAAACACGCCGCCCTCCCACATCCAGGCAAAGAGATTCGTGTCAATTACGGCAAGAACCCCGATGCCGTTATTATAGCCCCACGTCAAACCGGTCTCTGTCCAGCTTGCACCGTTGTCGGTCGAATGGAAAAGTGCCGCCGACGTACCTGCAAAGAGATGTGTGCCACTGGTGGCGAGAGTGTTCACACGCATGAATGTCAAACCGGCCGGTGCCCAATTGGCACCATAGTCGATCGAAAGAAACACGCCTCCATCAGTTCCCGCAAAGAGATTCGTGCCGCTTTCCACCATTTGGTTGAAGCCTGAGAACGGAGTGCTCACTGGACTCCAGCTTCTGCCGGTATCGGTCGAAAGAAAGACTCCGCTGCCAGTACTCACAAAGAGATTCGTTCCGCTTACGGCGAAACCATTAATAATTCCACCGTAATGGGGTCCATTGGTTTGTACCCATTGAGCCTGCAATGGAATCTGTCCGAATAAAAACACGGCAAGATACAGAGTCGGCCGTAACGTTCTTGTTTTCATAATGCCTCCTTTTACGAAATCATAAGGAACAGCTTGTTTTGAATCTATCGCATGACGACGAGTTTTTTCGTCTCCGAATAACTTCCGGCCTGAATCCTGTAAAAATAAACCCCACTCGGCATGCCGGAGGCGTTCCATTCCGTGCTGTGGTTTCCCGCGGGCAGCTGCCTGTCGACCAAGGAGGCAACTTCCTTCCCTGCGGCATCGAACACCTTGAGCGTCACGAAGGAAGATGAAAGCAGATGGAACGCAATAGTTGTTGTCGGATTGAAGGGATTCGGGTAGTTCTGTTCAAGAGAGAAGTTTTCCGGAAGCCTTCGATTTGCCAAAGGTTCTTCAACGGACGTAGGAATCATTTCAGAAAGCGGCCTTCGCCAGATACCGTTGCCATCAGTTCCTGCGAAAAGATCCGTGCCGCTTGCCGCGAGTGCATTTACATTTGTGTTCGTCAAGCCAGCATTAACTTCAGTCCAGTTCGTGCCGTTGTCAGTTGAAAGAAAATTTTCGCCGCCCATAGTACCCACAAAGATATTCGCGTCGCTTACCATAAGAGCAAGTACATTGGTATTCGGCAAGCCGGTATTCACCCAGCTGGTGCCGTTGTTGGTTGAAAAGAAAAGTCCGTCACCGATCGCAAGGGGACCACCGGTACCAGCAAATATATTCGAGCCCTTCACGGCAATAGCCTTAACATATGTACTCGTCAAGCCGTTATTGACCTCTGTCCAGCTTGTACCGTTGTCAGTGGAAAGAAATATGCCATTGCCCACAGTTCCCGCAAAGAGATACAAGCCGTTCACGGCAATAGCATTAATATAATTAGCAGTTAAGCCGATATTGACGACGGTCCAGCTCGTGCCGTTGTCGGTTAAAAGGAAAATTCCTTCACCCCAAGTACCAGCAAAGAGATTCGTGCCACTTACCGCAAGAGCCGATACAAAATGATTCGTCAAGCCGATTGGATTCCAGCTAGTGCCATTGTTGGTAGAAAGGAAAATTCCATCTCCCCCAGTACCAGCAAATAGATTCGTGCCGCTAACGGCAAGAGCGTGTACATCATGATTCTTCAAACCGGTATTGACTTGTGTCCAGCTTGTCCCGTTGTCAGTCGAAAGGAAAACTCCGTAATCCGCGCCCGAAAAGAGATTCGAGCCGCTCACGGCAAGAGCACCAACACTAGTGTTCATAAAGCCGCTGTTGACTGCGTTCCAGCTAGTACCGTTGTTGGTAGAAATAAACATGCCTTCCTCGGTACCAGCAAATAGACTCGTACCGGACCCGCCAGCGGCGGAGCTTACGGCAAGAGCCCGTACAGAGTGATTCGTCAAGCCATTATTGACCTCTGTCCAGCTTGTGCCGTTGTTGGTCGAAAGGAATACGCCGCCATCAGTACCTGCAAAGAGATTCGTACCGGACCCGCCAGCGGCGGAGCTTACGGCAAGAGCCCGTACAGAGTGATTCGTCAAGCCGGTGTTGACCTCTGTCCAGCTTGTTCCGTTGTCGGTCGAAAGGAAAACGCCGCCGTCCAAGGTACCCACAAAGAGATTCGTGCCGCTTGCGGTAAACGCCCCTATATAGATCGCAATGCCAGTATGTACATGTGTCCACTTTGTGCCGTTGTCTGTCGAAAGGAAAACTCCCCAGCCCCAAGTACCAGCAAGGAGATTCGTACCACTGACGGCAAGCGCGTGTACATCGGGATTGATCAAGCCTTTATTGACCGGTTTCCAACTTGTGCCGTTGTCGGTCGAAAGGTATACACCTTTATCACTGGTACCCGCAAAGAGATCCGTGCCTTTTACCGCAAGCGCCATTACACTTGCATTCGGCAAACCGGTATTGACCGCTGTCCAGCTTATGCCGTTGTCAGCCGAAAGGAATACGTCACCTTCATGGTAACTGTAGCCAGTACCCGCAAATAGATATTTGCCGCTGAAGGCAAAGCAGTTTATGCTTCCTCCGTCTCCGTAAGGTCCATTTGTTTGAACCCATTGAGCCTGAGAAGGAATCTGTCCGAATAAAAATACGGCAAGAGACAGGATCAGTCTTAAAGTTCTTGTTTTCATAAATGCCTCCCTTTACCAAAAATCCTTTAGTATTTTTCGGGAATTAGTGTGGTGGATATTCCTGTCGGAGCTTATACAACAAGAATGCCAGATGGTATTTGCGGATTCCTAGACAGATATAATTTATTGATTGATAAGAGCTTACGAGTTTAATGGAATCATGCGAGACAGTGACAGGGTAACCAGGAAAAGCTCGTCAAATTTGACGAATTGAACAAACCCATTGATCACATCATGGGGGCTGGATCAAGAGGATCTGTCTTAGCTGAGAACTTCTTAAATTGCGGAATGCTTGGATGGTTAATAGGTACAAATTCAGATTTTTCTTTGGGAGGAAAAGGCAAGCTTTGTGAGTTAAATATTATTTTCAGGCTGATTTATTGTCTAAAACCAATGGTCTTGAGGCATTTTATGAAACGTTCATCATCCCTGATCGGTTGCCAATCCGGATCCACATTAATAAAATGTATTTTGGGGTCGATTTCTTCAAGAGCGATGGCCAGCCAATGAATGGCTTCCTCCTTTTTCCCCGCATGAATGAACAAGGTGGCAATATCATAAGGTGAGCAGTAATGGCTTTTGAAAAT